>CAITDH010000020.1 GCA_903891045.1 uncultured Desulfobulbaceae bacterium
CGCAGAATAAATATCCAGCATCGACTCGTCTATTCAATCGACAAAGAAAACCGTGTGATTCACGTGTTGCGCATGTGGTCGCACTATGAATAGCAATCTTTTGGGGCTCTTCGATGTTTCATCCCGGCTAACGCTCTTTTTCATCTCCGATTGAGGTAAGAGAGGATTCTTTTTACTTCATTAAGCCTCATCACAAGCACGACCGCACAGAGAGGGAAACAAGTTCATGAGTGAAACACGATTCATAGTGGCGGGTAAATTTATCGACGGCAGCGGCGCCGGGGTGCGCAGGAATGTCTTTCTGGCAGTGCAGGACGGTATTATTACTGCCATTGGCTCCGCCGCAGACCTTCCATGCAATGACGGGGCTGCAATCGATGATTTCTCGCATTGTGTCATTTTGCCGGCGCTGGTTGACTGCAGCGTTTCGCTGACGCGATCGCCATCTGTGGATTGGCAGGTGCGGCGAGCCGCTGAAGAGGCCGACTTTGCGGAAAAAGCCGCCATGCTGGAGCGGCATATCAGCTACTGCCATGCATACGGAGTGCTGGGAGTGGCCGTCAGCGACAATCTAACCGGCCTGGTGGGTCGATATCAACCGGGGCTGGCGCCAGGGAGCAGCATTGACATTCGCAGCTCCGGCGGTCTCTGCTGGAGCCTGCAGGATTGTGCAACTGGCAACCCCCCAGGCGCTGATTTTCTCAAGATCGACTATTCCTCCAATATTGAAGACGAGGAGCCCCCGCATCTTCGGCTTAACCAGGAAGACCTGGGCCGCATCCTGCAGCACAGAGGCGGAAAGAAGGCGGTGGTGGTGGCCAATGGCCGGCAGCAGGTAACGGAGGCGATTGCGGCGGGATGCGATGCCATCGAACAGGGATACGGGATGGGCGAGGACAATCTTCGGAAAATGGCGGAGCAGGAGGTGCTGTGGATCCCCTGCCTCCTGCGGGCCAAGAATGGTCTGGACTCTGCGGGCACAAGCGGTGATGTGTGCTGCCGATTCTCCCAGCGCTATGTGGCACCGGGAAAGCCGAACCCCGGCGCGGAGGCCTTTTGGAAGAAGATGCTCGCCGAACAACTGACGCAACTGCGTCTGGCCAGAGAATTGGGCGTGAAAACGGCGGTGGGAACCGGTGCCGGCAGTGTCGGCATCCTCCATGGCGAGTCGATGGTCGAGGAGATGAAATTGTTCATCAAGGCCGGCTATTCACTGGCGGAGACCATCCGCTGCGCCTCGGAAAATGGAGCCCGATTCTTCGGCATGGAGCAGCTGGGAGCGCTCACGGTCGGGCGGAAGGCAACATTTCTGATTACCCGGGGCACGGTGCAGCAGCTGCCAAGAAAACTCTCCTATCTGGAAGGCATCTATGTTGACGGCGCACCCAGCATCACCTATCACAAAAATCCTGTCAAGACGGTGTTATAGGAGTGATTGGCAACGCCTGCAAAAGATAACCGGTTTTGGATTGCTGTATCATAAATTCTGGGGACACACTCTCTGTCTAGATTTTAAATAAGTCTTCTGTCCCCAGAATTACACAGAGCAAACTGAAAATCTTGGTGACCAGCCCTCCACATCTCTTTCGCATGTTTTTTCAAGCCTCCGGCTTTGCCGGTGGTGTTTGACTCTTTGGCCTCCAAAATCAAATTTTATAGCAGGCAACGCTTCTCCGGATCAGCGGCCACGTCCCCCGCCTGATCTCATGCCGCCACCAAATCCTCCCATACCGCCGCTGCCGCCAGATCCTGTACTGCCACCACCAGAACCAATGCCGCTATCATTAACAGGAATCGGTGCATCTTCGGGTAGTTTTACACCACGCTCTTTAGCGCGTACCTGCATCATATCGTGATGTTCCTTGCGAATCTGCTCCCGCTCTTCGGCACTTGTTGCTGCGCGCATTTTGGCGCGATACTCGCTCCGTTCTTCTTGGGTCATGAGATGGCTGCCATAAAATGGTTTCTCTTCCTGTGCTTGCACCTCTTCTTTGACCGGTTCCACGGCAACTGCCAATGTAAACCCAGCAGACAAAGACAGACCAACGATAAGAGTGGATACTATCAGTGTTCGTTTTATCATCGTAGATTCCTTGTGAATCGGGGCTGGATGAATAATCAAGCATGCTGCTGCAACCCTTTCAGTAGCCGCACATAAGATCGATAGATCAACTATATCATACAATATGCCAGTATTGAAAATGAAGATCGCCCACCTGTTCATTCTCTGTTGAATATTGCAATGACAACGTCCATCCGCGGGGGAATGGGGAGCTTATCCATTGACAAGGGGCGTTTTGATGGGTGAGCAGCATGCCCTTCCATATGCCTTCCACGTTCTTCATGGCTAAAGCGAAGTGGCCAGAACTTACTTCTCAGGTCGCGCTCAGGGCTCGTAGTCTGCTTAAGAGGGGTGGATGGGAGTAGTGGAAAAACACATAGAGTGGGTGCGGGGTCAGATTGCTGAGATTGTTGACCGAAAGCTTTTTCAGGGCCGATCCCAGGGGGGCAGCGTTAAAATGTTGGGCGGCAAAACGGTCCGCCTCATACTCATTCTTGCGGGTGAAACTGTTCATGGCCAAACCCATAAGCGTGGAGAGCGGCGAGTAGAGCAGCGCAAAACTGATCAGGGCCAGATGGAAGCTGTGGATACCTGCGCCGAGGGCCGCGGACAGCACCGGGTTGGCAATAAACAACGACAGGATATAGAGCATGATGCCGGTCTGACAGAGCGCGGCGATAATCCCCTTGATGGTGTGCTTTTTCTTATAATGGCCGATCTCATGGGCCAGCACCGCCACCAGTTCCTCCACCTCCAGGTCTTTGATCAGGGTATCATAGAGGACGATGCGCTTTTTGGCGCCCAGGCCGGAAAAATAGGCATTGGCCTTGGTGGAGCGGCGGGAGCCGTCAATGACAAAGACATTATCCAGCTGAAAGCCGGCCTTGGCGCTGAAGGCCTCGATTGCATCCCGCAGCTCACCCTGCTCCAGCGGTGTCTGCTTGTTAAAGAGGGGCACGATCAGGGTGGAGTAGAACATGGTCAGAAAGATCATGAAGCCACTCATCAACAGCCAGGCATAGATCCAGAAATTGGCCTGGGTAACCTGGTAAAACCAGATCACCGCCGCCAGCAGCGGCCCGCCCA
>CAITDH010000021.1 GCA_903891045.1 uncultured Desulfobulbaceae bacterium
GTTGGCGCCATTGGCATTTTTATTGAGAGAGGATTCAAATGTCTCGTAGGCATTTTGGTAATTTCCGGTCTCGTATTTCTTTTGTGCTTGATTGAAAAGCTCATCAGTAGGTGCTGCGGCAGCCGGAGCCGGCTGTTCTTGTTCCTTCTTCGGGGCTGGTTTCGGTGTGGGTGCAACTGGAGTTGCTGAAGCCTCATCGGCTGGAACTGGTTCCGTTGTTGGTGGAGTTGCATGCACGGTTACAAGCGGAGTGCTTGTTTCTTTTTTCACTTCTGCTGGTGCAGCCTGTCCCTTGATCTGTTTTTTTCGATCAGCCTGAAAATGGGCAATGCCCTGATTGCTTCCTGCTGTTTTCACCTTTAATCTTGCTGCTTCTGCAGCATCGGCTGCGACTGCGGCCTTTCGTTCAGCTTCTTGTGTCCGTGCCGACTGAAGGGTTGCCACACTGTCCTGTTGTTGTTTCAGTTGCTCATTAAGTTGGGTTATCTTGATATCAGTTTCCGAAGATTGCTTGTTCACTATGTCATGGAGTGAGCTTTCCAGTCCTTTGTTTTTTTCCTGAAGCTGACGATTGGTAACTGCTGTTGCCTCAAGTTCACTCTTCAGCACCAGAATTTCCTGTTGCATCTCATTTAACTGCCCGGATGAGCTGGCCTGTTTCTTCTGCATATCGCCAACGGTATTGGCCTGCATATCCTCAAGTTTTTTATTGACTGCCCGTAACTGATAGGAGAGGGTTTTAACCTCTTCCTGGCTTGCGCATTGGACCAGAAAAGGGGTCAAGGAAAGAAGGACAAGAAGAGTAGCAAGAGATTTATTCATGGCATATACCTGTTCAATGATATTTGTAATAAAATATTATTTTTTAGAGGACCAACGGGGATATGTTTGGTTACCTTTTAACGAGAAAATTTGCCGCTGATAGGTGCCGTTTTTCAGAATGGCGTAAATTCTCTGCCCCCCTCCTTCCCGTTTTGCGAAGATCAGTTGTTTGCCGTCAGGAGACCAGTCGGGTGATTCGTGATGACCTGAGTCTTTGGTAACCTGAACAGGCGTAGCACCTGCTTCTGGATGGATGGTGCAAATCTGGTATGAGCCATTCGTCAGGCTGGAGTATGCCAGAAGATCACCTTTGGGAGACCAGGAAGGTTCTGCATTTTCTGTACCCTGAAAGGTAAGTCTTTGAACATTTTTTGTGTTGATGTCCATAAGATAGACCTGTGGTTTGCCACTGCGATCAGAAACGAAGGCGACTCGTCTGCCATCAGGTGACCAGGCTGCCGAGACATTAATCCCTGAACGTGCGGTCAATTGTTCCAAAACATTTCCTTGACGATCAAGCAGATAGAGATCAGGATTCCCGTCCTTGCTCATGGTCAGGACCATTTTTTGTCCATCCGGCGACCAGGCGGGAGCCAGATTCATTCCTTTTCTTCTGGACAGGGCCACGGTCGAAGTGCTTTGGTCGAGATTGGTGATATAGAGATCCTGATTGCCTTTATGATAGGAGGTGTAGCTGAGACTCTGCCCATCAGGGGTAAAACGGGGAGAGATCACCAGATTGCGATGGCGGGTGATCTGTCTTGTCTTGTCGCCCAGGATATTTGTCAGGTAGGCCTCTTTGGCGCCACTGCTGTCGGAAATAAAGGCGATCTGGCTGGAGGCAATACCTTGTTCACCGGTGAGTTCTTTGATGACATTGTCACAGAATTTAAAGATTATCTCCTGCTTCTGTTCTGCTGTTCCTGTATATTTTTTACCGAGGATTGTATCTCCTTTTGCTATATCCAAAAGGCGCATTTCAAAATTGATTCCTGCTGGTGACGAAGAATACGTGCCAAGAATGGTATAGTCAGCACCAAGTTGTTTCCAGTCAGGAGAGCCGGACCCAGCGTAGTTCTGATTGGGGATAATAGAGATGATCCCATGAAATTCCAGCGCTTTTTCCAGGGTGCTGGCCAGTTCATGGCCAAGGGCTTGAGAATCACCAGGTTGTGCCGTGTTGGTAAACGAGGGAACGGCCATGTTGATCTTGCGTGTTCCTGAAGCGGTAATGTCGAGATAGACCTTACCTTCTGCATGTGCGGAAAGGGGAGTGCTGCTCAGGAGCAGGAGGATACCAAGAAGGAGCGTGACTGTAGAGTGTATCGTTTTCATGATGCGATTAAGAGAAAAAGGTGAAAATAAGTAATGGTTCCAATGCCCAAAGAGTGTACCACTGATGGATTAAAAAATCACTGAATTCCGCTCGGTTTGAATTTGAGACCAACTTCAAGACGTTGCTTCTGCAAGGCTGCTGGTGGCGCGGGTAGTGGATTTGCGGCCTCCAGAGTCTTGACAACAAACTGATCAAAAAGCTTATCCCCTGATTCCCGCTCAAAGGAGTGGCTGACGATCTGCCCGTCACTGGCGATAGTGATGCTGACCACTGCCTGTAGATTGGGCTCCCAGGTCTTGATATCGGGTGGCCGCCAGTATTGTTGGATGTGGCCCATAATGGTTGCATAATACTGTTGTTCCAGGACACCCATGTTTTTGGCATTACCGGTGCTGGATTGTGAAGACGCTGCCGCTGATGTACTGGTGCTGGTTGAGGTATGAATCTGATCGCGCAGGGCGTCCTTGGCATCTGCCGCCGCCATTCTGGCATCAAGCTCAGCACGTCTGGCTTCTTCTCTTGCTGCGGCCATTTGCCGTTGTTTTTTTATGGTTTCCTGGGCCGTGTTTTCTTTTTTAACCTCTTCCTGAAGCTGTTTAGCGATGTTTTTTAATTCGTCTTTACGGATTTTTGCATCCTCGGCACGGGTGTCAGGGATCTCTTTAACCTCTTTTTTTAACTTTTGCTTTAATGGCTTGATTGAGATCGCCTCGGCTGGCGCTGGGGGTGCTACCGGTTCAGGAACGACTGTTGGCTCCGGAACGGGAGCGGGCTTTTCTGTGGGAGGAGGAATCTTTTTTGCAACTTCCGGTTTGATTGTTTCAGCAGGTTTAGGCGGTACGATTTCTTCTTTTACCTCTTCTTTTACCGGTTGTTTTGTCGCTTTTATTGCCGCAGGAGGGGCCGCTGGTGCATTTTTAGCCGCAGGTTCAGCACTCATCAGATCAATGGTGGTGATTTCTGGCAGTATGGGACGTTGATGCAGAAATTTCGGCAGAAATATGGCGGACAGCAGAACAAGAAGATGGAGGCCAATCGCCAGATTAAGTGGAAGCTTCCATTCACCGGGCAGGGTATGTGGGGATATATATTTTTGCGACACGTTACTGCTTTTCTTCAATTGGTTTGGTCATCATTCCCAGCTTGCCAAATCCTGCTGCTTTAATGTCAGCCATGATTGAGGCCACTAAGCCATATTCGACTTTTTTGTCGGCCTGAAGAAATATGGGTTCTTCCTTGCCTTTTGGGTCTATCTTGGTCAATTGTTCCCGTAAGACCGCCTGAGTGTATTCGATTTTACCAAGCAGGATCTTACCGTCCTTTTTAACAGTTACCACTAGAGGATCTTCTTTCTGGCGCAGTGAATTTGCTGTAGTTGCCGGCAAGTCCACATCAAGTCCTTGGGTCATCATCGGGGCTGTCACCATAAAGATGATGAGCAGCACCAACATAACATCCACCAGGGGCGTTACGTTAATATCAGCAACCAACCCTCTTGGGCCATTTCCCCTGCTTGATCCCATTCCCATGCTATTCGTGTCCAGTAAAAAGTATGATGTGTTTTTATGTGCGGCTTATCATGTCGCGTTCAACAAGATTGAGAAAATCGGTGGAGAAATTCTGCATCTCTCCATCAATATCAGTCAGTTTAGTAGCGAAATAATTATAGAAGATAACTGCCGGGATAGCAACGGCAAGGCCTGCGGCGGTCGCGACCAGGGCCTCGGAGATACCAGGAGCGACAACGGTCAGAGAGGCGGAACCCCGCATGCCGATATCGTGAAATGAGGCCATGATGCCCCAAACCGTGCCAAAAAGGCCAATAAAAGGGGTGGCGCTGCCGGTTGTGGCCAGAAAGGAAAGGGATTTCCCCAGTTCGGTCATCTCCTGAGATTCTGCTTTACGGATGGCCCGTTTCAGATTGTCCATAGTGGCCATCTGCATCTCCAGGGTCTCTGACTGGATGATCCCATCCTTGCGACTGCGAATCTTGTTGATCTTCTGGAGTTCGGTAAATCCTGTCGAAAAGATAGCCGCCTCAGGGCTGTATTCATATTCCTGGGCAGTATCATAGGCCTCACTGAGCTTGCTTGAAGACCAGAAGGCCTCCAGGAAATCCCGGGTATCGGTTGTGACTTTCTTGAACAGCCGGAACTTCAGAAAGACAATCGACCAGGATATCAGAGAAAAGAGAAGAAGAACAAGCATGACCAGTTGTCCAACTGGCCCGGCATGGAGGATCATATTGATGAGAGAGAGCTGCACGTTGGTATTCCTTCAGGTATTGATTTCGCGGCTAGAGCGAAACGTATTAGTTATGGATTTTATTTCGTTTGAAAAATCACTGTTTCTCTGTTAATTCTGTCAGATAATTTTCTGGCAAAATACTCCTTTTGAATAAAAAATCAACTCCCAGCTTGTTTGTATAATCTTTCCTTCCACGCCTCCAACTGGTCTTGATAGTCATTGACTGAAGAAATCATTCCGCATCCCGTGCAGACGGCTTTGGCGTTGTGTCAGCGCCCCTGCAGGCGCACTTTTTTCTGACCGCAGTAGAGGCAGCGAAAGGTCGGCTCAGTATTCTTTGAAGCTTCTTTTTTTATAGCAGATGAAATTGGCGACAATGAATCGTTCATGGCTGCAGGGGAGATGTCATAGCGCAGGAAAAATCAACTTGGACGGCAATTTTTTCTTTGACGCGCAGGATTCCTTTCAAAAACCAGGATCCGGCAACTTTTTCCTTTAGATTCACCTGCATCTGGATAATACTGCCTGGGCCCACCGGGCGCTTGAAGCGGGCCCCGCCAATGCGGGTGAGGACCGGAATGCCGGATTTTGTCTCCGGCTCATCTTGCAACATTCTTGCAATCAGCAGGGCTCCGGTTTGAAACAGGGCCTCGCAGAGGATCACCCCCGGCAGGATGGGATGTTCAGGGTAATGGCCTTTGAAGATGTCAAGGTCTGCCGGGATGGTTTTTTCCGTAACCATGGTTCCAGCCTCATAGCTGATAATCCTGTCAATCCAGAGGAAGGGTGGCCGGTGCGGGATCAGGGCCGTGATGAGCGGGTCAATGGTCATGGCGAATCATAATCCTCCGTTGACTTCCAGCACCGCGCCGGTAATGTAGGAGGCCTGCCGGCCGGCAAGAAACAGCACCGCATCTGCCACTTCTTCGGCGGTGCCGAAACGGCGCATGGGCACCAGGTTTTTGTAGGCCGCCACTTGCTCGGCGCTCAGGTCGTCAAGGAGATCGGTGGCGATGAATCCCGGGGAGACGCAGTTGACGGTGATCTTCTTGCGGGCTGTTTCCTTGGCCAGACTCTTGGTCATGCCGATCTGTCCCGCCTTGGAGGCTGCATAGTTGGCCTGACCGGCAAAACCGAGATGGGCAACGGGGGAGGTGATATTGATGATCCTCCCATATTTCTGCTTCATCATCAGGAGTACCGCCTGTTTGGACATATGAAAGGTGCCGGTCAGATTGACATCAATCACCTGTTGCCAGTCTTTGCTGTCCATGAGGGCCAGGAGTCCATCGCGGCGGATGCCGGCATTGTTGACCAGAATATCAATAGTGTCAAACTGCTCTTCCACTTGATGGAAGAACTCCTCCACCTGCCTGTTGTCGGCGACATCGCACTGGTGCAGTTGCAGCCTGTCACCAAACTGCTCGCATTCCTCGCTAAAGGCCTTGGCCGCATCACTGTTGCTGCCATAGATGCCGATGACCGTTGCCCCAGCTCTGAGAAAGGCCAGGGTGATGGCCCGGCCCAAACCCCGGCTGGCGCCGGTAACAACAACTTTTTGATCAATGAAGGTGGTCATTTTTAATTATACACTGCGGATATAGCCGTCAACATCGTTGGCGACGATCACCCCGTAATTGATTGCCCCAAGCCAGCCCGACATGATGATTCCCACTGAGCCGACATGAAAGAGGCCGGAAACCTCTTTGAAGAGGGAGCGGGAGACAGCCAGGCCCTCAAATTTTGTGCCGAATGAGGTGCCGCGGCTGTGCAGGGTGTAGCGGTTAAAGGTTTTTGGCGTGGCCGCCTCCAGCCAGTCAATCTTATCGTTGACCCCGGGGAAGTAACGATTCAGATCCACCAGGGTCCGTTCAATCAAGGCCTGTTTCTCGGTCTCATAGGCGGCTGGGGTGAGACTGTCCCAGTCATCAAAACGACTGTTCATGGAGGCGACAATGGCATAGCGGTCGTGGCCCGGCCGTGTCTTCGGGTAATAGACCGAGAAGGTCTTGGAACGGGTGTGCATGTCGAGCAGTTCGGAAGAGTCGAATATCGGCGCCGTGGAGGTGAAGAGGAGGTCTCCCTTATCCTCAATGGCGGCATCCTTCTTCAGTCCGATATAGACCTGGCAACTGGAGTTGTTGACCCGAATCGCATCGGCCTTTTCCAGGAACTCCTGAGAAAAGACATCACGTCCTGCCAGATCATAGATGGTATTGGTGATGCCGCTGTTGGAGACCACGGCCGGGGCGGTAATCACCTTGCCGTTCACCTCAACGCCGCGCACCTTGCCTTTTTCGACAATAATCCGGTCCACTTTGGCATTGGTGCAGATCGTCACCCCGTTTTTCTCCAGGTCTTCGGTCATCATCTGGATGAGTTTGTCGGTGCCGCCTTCAAAGGTGAAGACCCCTTTATTCATGAAGTTGGAAAAAACAATGCCGTAGGTGATGGCCGGATCGTCAAGGGTGGAACCATTGGCGTAGGTGATGGGTTCCATGAGCAGGCGATGCACATCCGTTCGGCCCGGGAAGAATTCTTCAAACAGCTCCCGGGTGGTCATGGTCTGGTCATCATAAAAGTTCATCCCGGCTACCGTGGAAAAAAAATGGTCAATGGTCGTCTGGGGGATCTTGAACTTTTTGTTCAGCAGAGCGGTGAAATCAACCCGGTCAAAGGTTGTTTTGAGAGAAAACTGCGGGTTGTCAAAGACGATATTCTTAAGCTGGACAATGGACTGGGTAATTTCTTTGGTCCAGTATTTTTTGCAGGTCTTGACCATGCCATAGGGAAAACCATGCAGGGAGATGTCGAAGATATGGCCTTTGCGCTTGAACCAGGTGGCAAGGCCTCCGAGCTGGTGATGAAACTCAAGGAGCAGCACCTTGTGGCCGCAATAGGAGAGCCGTTTGGCCGTGGTCAGTCCGCCCAGGCCGGAGCCGATAACAATCACATCGTAGCGGTCAGCTGCTTTGTCTAAAGAAAAGGGCATAAAATTGTTTTAGTGTTGTTTGCTTATTTGCTTAGAGTCGGGACAGAATATGTTGGTTGACCATGGAGACACCGCTGAGCATGGATCCGACAATACCCAAGAAACCCTGGTCGGTGCCGGCAAGAAAGAGGTTGTCATAGCCGATGTCGCCATCCTTGATCTTGTCGGGACAACCGTAAATAGCGCCTTCTTTCTTGGCGGTAAAGCGTTCTATGGTAAGGGGGGTAAAGGTATCCTCATATACAATATGTTGTTTGAAATTACCAATGATTTTCTCAATGGCCGCCTTCGACTGGCAGGCCGTGTCACTCTTGGCCGCAAGGTAGGCGGGCCGGTCAACGGCAAGGGCCTTCCATCTGGCATAATCGGCAAGATGGGTGGCACGGACCTCAAGGTAGCTATGCGCGTTAAGTCCCTGGAAGTTTCCAGGAAAGCAGATAACGCCGCTACTATAATCAACGCGCTCTTCCGGCCGCTGGTACCGGAATTTCTCGTTGGTGTTGTAAAAGATAATGGTTTTATCCTGGGGCAGAACCTCCTGACAATTGGCGGGCAGGCGGAAGATGGATTCAACAAAGCCAAGTCGAGGCAGGGGTTTAGATAGAGGCGGCTCAGCGAGAGCAGCCAGGGTCTCTTCATAGCCGATGGTCGAGAGCAGGGCGTCACATTCAATCACCTCGCCATCGATCAGTTCCACCCCAGTTACCTTTTTGTCCTGATGGATAATTCGGGCCACAGAGGCCTGCATACGGATCTTGCCGCCAAAATCCTGATACTGCTTGAGCAGGATGTCGAGAAAATCCTTGATGCTGCCCTCAGGCCGGAACATCCCTTCCAGAAAGATCGCCCGAAACATGATCACAAACTGGCCTAGATCCATGTCGTTTTCAACACTTGATCCGTAATACATCAGGGGGCAGAGCAGCATATCCACTAAGAGCGGGTCATTGAGGGTAGCGGCGAGAAAAGTTCTGGCCGAGCGGAAGGGAGCGGCCTTGAACGGGTCAAATTCCTTGATGGCTTGCAGCAGCTTGGTAAATCCGGTTCCGCTCCTGGGAAATTTTTTCGTGATCTCGCTCAGCAGTATCTCGAAATTATTAGAGAATGTAAGCGTCTCCTGGTTGGCAAAGCAGATCTCACTGGTGATCTGCTCATGAAAGGTGAAATCTTTATGCCGCAGTTTCAGTTGGCGGAACAGCCGGTTGAGCGGGGCATTTTTATCATGCGGCGGGGCAAAATTGGTGATGGCATGGAGACCGGTTTCGAGCAGGGAGTTGTTGCGGTAATAATAGGAGTTGAGGCCACCGACGCGGGAGTGTTTTTCCAGAATGAGGACACCGGGATTGAAACGGGCAAAACGAATTGCGGCGGCCAGTCCCGAGAGACCGCCGCCGATAATCAGCAGAGGGACGTGCACGTTCAGGTGACTGTCAGGCGTTTTTGAGCATAGGTTCAAGATAGTTGACGCAGCTGTCGAGAGAGGCCAGCTGCGGATAATCCTCTTCCGGGATCTGCAGTTTATGGCGTTTGCGGAGTTCCATTACGATATCAAGAAAATCCATGGAGTCAAGGTCAAGCTGGTCACGTAGCGGCAGCTCAGATTGCAGCGTGGTAAAATCGGCATCCTCATCTATATCCTTGATAATCTCGAGAATGAGATCCTTAATATCATCACGTGTCATGTCGTCTCCAGATTCGATCTCTCACTAAAAAGAGTGATTTTTGTATATGTTATTGTGCATAGGTCAGTATGAGCTGAGAGTGTTTGTCAACGCAAAACATTCTTTATACCATACCTTGCCACTCTTTTTTATATATTTTTTTCGAGAATGAGCTTTATTCCACGTATTTTTTGACAATAATAACGGAATTGATGCCAACCATGCCAAAAGAATTGTTAAGAATAGTAGATACGGACGAAAGTTTGACAGGTTTGTTGATGACCATGTTGGGCAGGGCGCATTCCGGATCAAGATTGGTGATATTAATGGTGGGATGGACCTTGTTATCCTCAAAGGCAGGCAGATTCCCGGCAAGCTCTAGGACGCCGGCGGCCCCCATGGCATGACCAATGATGGATTTGGTGTTGTTGATATAGGTAGATGGCGCCTCACCAAAGACCTGACGGATCGCCTTGCACTCCTCAATATCGCCCTGCCGGGTGCCGGTTGCATGGGTGTTGATAATATCAATGTCGCAAGGTTTGAGCCCGGCGCGTTCAAGGGCCTGCTGTATGCATTCCGCCTGGCGCTTGTCGTAGGGGAGCACAAAATCACGGGCATCAGAGTTAATGCAGTAGCCGACAATCTCTCCATAGATTTTAGCCCCACGTTCCAGGGCCTTCTCCAGTCGTTCCAGGACATAGATGCATGCACCTTCTGAAACCACAATCCCGTTTCTTGCCATGTCAAAAGGCCTACAGGCCATGCGCGGATCTTCGGCCTCTCCCAATGCACCTTGGGCCTTGAAGCTGGCAAAGATCCCAAAAGAACCAGTTGATTCTGAGATGCCGCCGGCGAGTGCCATATCCACTTCGCCCAGACGGAGCATCTGGACGCCCTGAATGAGAGAGGCGTTGCCAGCCGCACAGGCAGCTCCTATAGCGTAATGAGGACCGGTAATGCCAAGGCTCATGGTGATTTCGCCGGCGGGGTTATTAAGAACGGTGCGGGGATTGTGGTGGTGAGTCCAATATTTTACGTCATAATTGAACTGACTGATATTAAAAATTTCGTTTTCTGTCTCCACGGTTCCATGCTCGGTGAGGCCTACATAGACACCGATGCGGGATCTCTTGTAAAAATCAATATCGAGCGCCGCATCAGCAAGGGCCTCGTGGGAACAATAGACACCAAGACAGCCAGCCCGTGTCCCCCTCTTATTTTCCTTTTTTTTCCGGTACCGGGTTTCGTCAAAGGTGCAGATCCCTGCGGGCGCCGGGCCAAAATAGCGGAGGTCGATCTCTTTGATTTTACTGGTCCCGGCCAGGAGTTGTTCGCGAAAATCCTTAAGATTATCAGCGCCCGGCGCAGCCAGGCCGACCCCTGTTATGACGATTCTTTGTTGCTTGTAATCCATGATGGTTGATTGACGAATGGAGGTGAGTTTATTATAAATAGGTTGATTTGTCGTTGAACAAGCAGGCTGAAACCCTTTATCTTTAGGATATATTGCTTGAGAATTCAAGAAGAATGCTGGGTGGTATGGAAAAAGCGCTCCTTGTTGGAGATGGAATCTTGGTTTCTGGGAGGGAAAAATGGATACTTCTGTCTATGATGTGGTGATTATCGGTGCTGGTCCGGCCGGGATTCAGGCCGCGATCCATGCGGTTCGCAAGAAAAGTAGGGTCTTGCTGCTGGGACGGATTGAGCGAAGTTCACTCTATTCTGCCCATGTGGAAAATTATGCCTGTGTGGAAGGGGTGAAGATTGGTCAGGAATTGCTGGAGGCAGGAATTGCCCAGGCCAAGGGGTTTGGTGCCGAGCTGATGGATGACGATGTATTGAAGATCCGTCAGCAAGAGGCATTGTTCGCGCTTGACCTGGAGGGCGGGGCCACAATCACCAGCCGCACCGTTATCTTTGCCACCGGTACGGCCAGAAAAAAACTGAAGGTTCCGGGTGAAAAGGAACTGGCTGGTCGTGGGGTTTCCTATTGTGTCGATTGTGACGCCAATTTTTACCGCAAGGCCACGGTTGCAGTCATTGGCAATGCCAGCGCTGCCATCGACGGGGCCTTGACCCTGACCGGTTATGCCTCCAAGGTCTATCTGGTAAGTCAGGAACTAGTGGCCTCTGCCGATCTTCTGGAGAAGCTGAAAGGCTCCACTGTCGAACACCTGTCAGGAACCTGGGTCAAAGCGATTCAGGGCGAGAAAGCCGTGCAGTCCATTCTCCTTGAAAACGGGAAGGAGGTGGCAGTCGATGGCGTGTTTATCGAACTTGGGGCCAAGGGGGCCATGGAGCTGGCCCTGGAGATAGGGGTTCAGCTTGATATGGATACCATGACCCATATCGACACCAACAAGCTGACCGAGACCAATGTCCATGGGGTTTATGGCGCCGGAGATATCACAGGCCATCCCTATCAGATGGCCAAGGCGGTTGGCGAGGGTTGCGTCGCGGGAATGGAGGCGGCTAATTTTGCCCGGAAACAGAAAGGTGAGGGGGTATAGTCTTTTGAATTATTTGGCTCTGTTCCCGTTAAGTGTTGAAAAATAAGCCATGGCTCCCTCCTTTTTGTGATATATCACAAAAAGGAGGGAGCCA
>CAITDH010000022.1 GCA_903891045.1 uncultured Desulfobulbaceae bacterium
AACTGGCCAGGCCCCCAGCCGGCATAACCAAGGATAAAAAGATATTTTTCCGGCCCCTGTCCCCTAGCGATATCTTCCAAAAGCCTGGCCTCACGGCTCAGAGAGATCGTGGCGCTGACAGCCAGCTGATGCTCTGCCTGATAGTCAGAGCTAAAAAGAATACAGGCTGAATCAGGCTCCACAGGGCCACCGCTATAGACAGACGGTAATATTGATTCAGGAACCGGCAGGCTGGCGCCTCTCAGGATCTCATCCAGGGTCAGAAAAGGATTCGGCCGGTTGATCACCAGGGCCATTGTTCCCTCATGACTATGGGCGCAGATATACAAAACCTGCTCACTGAAACGCGGATCAGGCATCCTGGGGGTGGAGATCAGAAACGAACCGGTCAAGGTATCAATTATGGCTTTATTCTCTGGATTCATTTCTGTTCAATTCTTTTCATCCGATGTATTATAAAAAACAAGAAGATAATTTAGGAGCCGTTACGAAATAACCATTACATTCTTGGCAATTTCGTTACGGCTCCTTATGCCGGTCATAGCATTTCATTGTTATGCTTATTTTTGAACGACGGCTTAATGGACGGAATCCTATCAGACCTGGCCTCTTTTCGTCAAGAGATACAATCTGGCATGAACCGTGACTGAATCTTTTACTCCCAACATCCAAAAAAACTATCATGAACGAACTGCAAGAACAGCAAAACAAGATCATCCACGCAACTCATCATGATCCTTTCCAGTTTTTAGGCGTCCACTTTACAGGGAACAGGGAACAGACGGTCATCATCCGAACCTTTCAACCCCATGCTACCGCCGTTACCCTGGTTACCGCCTCATTCTCCCTACCCATGCGCAAGACCTGCGACGAAGGCATGTACGAACTGGAAATGGCACGGGCCGCCTTTCCTGATACCGACCTTGATCCCTACAACTACCAATTCCAGGTCACCTATTTTGACGGAACCGTGCACACCGTCAACGATCCTTACCGCTTTCTGCCGGCCCTGGACGAGCAGGATCGTTATCTCTTTAATTTCGGCACCCATTACGAGCTGTACAACCACATGGGCGCCCATCTGACCAGTCGTTCCGGGATAGACGGCACCATCTTCCGGGTCTGGGCCCCGGCTGCTGCCCGGGTCTCGGTTCTTGGCAACTTCAATGGCTGGGACGGACGGGTGCACCCCATGCGCAGTCTGGGAGGATCGGGAATCTGGGAGCTGTTCCTGCCGGGAATTGGTGAGAATGAACTCTATAAATTTGAGATTCGCACCCAGCATGGCGCTATCCTGGAAAAGAACGACCCCTTTCAGTTCTACGGCGAGCTGCGGCCTAAAACCGCCTCCATTGTCCGCCCTCTGGACCACTACACCTGGCAAGATCAGCAGTGGCAGCAGGCCCGAAGCGCCACCTCGCCCTATGACCAGCCTATGGCCATCTATGAGGCCCACCCTGGTTCCTGGCAGCGCGACCCGGTGGATCCCGACCGCTTCCTCACCTTCCGGGAACTGGCCGACAAGCTCATCCCCTATGTCCAGAAACTGGGATTCACCCATATCGAGCTGATGCCGGTGATGGAACACCCGCTGGACGAATCCTGGGGCTATCAGGTGACCGGCCCCTTCAGCATGACCAGCCGTTACGGGATCCCTGAAGATTTCATGTACTTTGTGGATCAGTGCCACCAGAACAACATCGGGGTAATTCTGGATTGGGTTCCGGCCCATTTTCCCAAAGACGAGCACAGCCTGGGCCGCTTTGACGGCACCGCCCTCTTTGAACACGAAGACCCCAGAAAAGGCGAGCAACAGGAATGGGGGACCTTCATCTACAACTACGGTCGCCGCGAGGTGAGCAATTTTCTGATCGCCAACGCCCTCTTCTGGCTGGACAAATATCACATTGACGGTCTGCGGGTCGATGCCGTGGCCTCCATGCTCTATCTCGACTACTCACGCAAAGAAGGGGAATGGATCCCCAATGCCTATGGCGGCCGGGAGAACCTGGAGGCCATTGAATTTATCCGTCACCTCAACTCCATCATCTATGACCGTCATCCAAACGCCCTGATGATCGCGGAAGAGTCCACCAGTTTTTACGGCGTCTCCAAGCCTGCCGATATTGGGGGATTAGGCTTTGGCTTCAAATGGAACATGGGCTGGATGAACGATATTCTGAAATATTTCGGCACCGATCCCCTGTTTCGGAGATACCATCACAACAGCCTCACCTTCTCCATCATGTATGCCTTTTCGGAGAACTTCATCCTGCCCATGTCCCATGACGAGGTAGTGCACGGCAAGCGCTCCCTGCTCGACAAGATGCCGGGGGATCTGTGGCAGAAATTCGCCAATCTGCGCCTACTCCTGCTCACCATGTGGATGCATCCGGGGAAGAAACTGCTCTTCATGGGCAGTGAATTTGGACAATGGTCGGAATGGTACTGCAAACAAAGCCTGGATTTTCATCTTTTAGACGAAAATCCCCTCCATGCCCAGATGCTGACCTTTGTCGCAGAGCTGAACCGGTTCTACCGGGAAAATCCCAGCCTATGGCAACTGGATTTCAGCCCTGAAGGCTTTCAATGGCTGGATCTGGAAGACCGGCAGCACTCCATCATCTCCTATGTCCGGTATGGCAAGGACCGCTCCGACCATCTGGTCTGCCTGTTCAACTACACCCCGCAGACCATGTATGACTACAAGCTGGGTCTGCCAACCGACTGTCAGTATGAAGAGATCTTCTGCTCGGACAACAGGAGATATGGCGGTAGTAATGCCAACGACAACACTCGTTACCAGCCCATTACCGAACACTATGCCCAGGCGCCCTTCCACACCCGGCTCACAGTGCCACCATTGGCGGGCGTGATTTTAAAGCCGATTCCCTCAACCTAGGAAACACCTCATCATGTCTACACACACACCTACCCAGCGCCCTGGCGACAAGATGAAAAAGGCCATCTGCGCCTTTTCTGAACTCCTCCGGGAACATCCCCAAAAAAGCCGGCTTTCCCTGCTGCATCAGGTCGAGATCAAATTTGATCTCTCACCCAAAGAGTGCGAGTTTCTCAACACCCATCTAACAGAATGTCAGGACCAGGGGTAACCACACATATACATGGCAGGGAGACAACCACCGTTGTCCCCACATCCGGCTCACTCTCAAAGGTCATGTCTCCACCATGTTCCTCAATGATCTTCACAGACATGGCAAGCCCCAGCCCCGTGCCCTCCGGTTTAGTGGTAAAATAGGGATCAAAAACGCGGGGCAGATCACTTTTATTCACACCGCACCCCGTATCCTTGACCGTAAATAAAACATTCCGGCCTTGGGTGGTAGCCAGGATGTCCAACTGACCGCCATGCTCCATGGCCTGGATGGAATTCAAAAAGAGATTGAGAAAGACCTGATTCAGCTTATCCTGATCGGCCTGCACCAGAGGCAAATCGTCCTCCATCTGGATTTCCACCCTCACCCCCACTGACTCCGCATCCATACGGATAAGGGAAACGGCCTTGCGCACCACCTCTTCCGGATGAACATCTGTCTTGATTAATTTCTGGGGTCGGGCATAATCGAGCAACTCCCCGATACTGCGATTCAGCCGTTCTACCTCCTGCACCAGGATATCAGCCGTTTCCAGGTCGTTATTTTTCGCAGGGCAGAGACGCCCCAGTGTCGCAGGCGCGACCTCCTGAAACCGTGATTTAAGCAGAAGAGCCAGACCCTTGATGGAACTCAAGGGATTTCTCAGCTCATGGGCCACACCAGCCGCCATCTTGCCAAGAGCGGCCAGCCTCTCACTCCGGCGCAGCTCCTCTTCCAGGGATTTCACCTGGCTCAGGTCCTGAATGAGGAGCATGACACCGGCAGAAGCACCTTCACTCTCAACCACAGGCAGACTAAGCAACTGGAGGGTTCGCATCACCCCCTGGGCATCAGGCAGTATAATTTCCTTTTGCACCGCACCAGCCGTTGGCTTTTTCTGATCTGCACAATCAAGATTCAGTGCCAGCACCAGCTCTGCGGCCAGCACATCCTCAGGGGCTGAACCCACCACCTCATTCTCAACAACCGAGGCAACCTGTTCCGCAAACTGATTGCACAGAACAATCTTTCCCTTGCTGTCAGTAACGATCAACCCCACAGGCAGAGAAGAAATAAGGGTATCGCGAAAGGCCTTGATCCGGCTCAACCTGTTCTGCGACCCCTTCAGGCCTTCAAGGGTCAACAGGGACAGCCAACCGCCAATGCCAACCAGCAGCAGGATTACAGAAAGAATAACAATCTGGAGAAACTGCTGTCTGACCGCCTCGTTAAACTCCTCTAAATCAAGCTCCACCAAGATACTGTATTTCTGCTGACTCACTCGCTCCAACTCATCATTATATTTAGAAGAGAAGAGAGTAGGTCTCATCATTCGCCCCATCATCCCTTCGCCACCATGATGCAAGCCCCCACCAGGACCCTGCTGACCTAATTGCCTTTTCCCAACGGGAACAAAAAGGGTTGCCACCTGAAAAGCAGGAACGTTACCAGACTCGCTCAGAGACCCGCCCACGCGATAACGAAACCGGCCCGGACCGTAACTTCCCTGGACGATAGAGCCAAGAAAGGTCCGGGTCTCATCATCAACAGGGGTGCCCACCTTTTCCGGCGTGGAACTGGCAAGGATTTTCCCCGAGGCATCGACGATGGCCAGGAAATGCACCCCTGGATGTTCAGCAGTATGCTCCAGGATCTCCTGCATATGATCAGACCATTTCCACTCAGGCGGCAGCCCCTCGCGCACGCCATCAAGAAATGAGGTCCTGGCGCCTGAGGTCACAAAACGGATAATAGTCGCCCCACGTTCCAGCAGGACATCCGTCATCAATCGTTTTTCACGCCGGTAGTTATTGACGGCAAACACCCCGATGATCAAAGCCAGAAGGGCACAGGCCGCGGCCAGTACCCACGGTGAAACCAGGGCAAGACGTTGTCCTTTCATAATTCGCATCTTCTATCCACTGGTGGATTGAGAATCTTCTGCACCAGAATCTTGGTGATAAGATAAGTGGGGACAATCCCTTCCGCCCCCATGGAAAAGGCGGCCAGGGTTTGCCCACCACGCAGGGGATTATCTGAGGCATAGTAGGCATACCGGATTCGGACCCGATTGGAGATGTGCCCCTGGATCACCGCAGCACTGATGGCCCGCTGATAATGGCCCCCCTCCATTTCAAGCCCTACCGCCTTCCAACTGGAACTGTAAAAGCGCTCCAGGACATCACGATTCTGCAGAGAGGTACCGAGAACCGTCACCATCGGCCCCACATACACATCAGCCTTCCCGCCAAAATCTTCGACCCGCAAGTCATTGGCCACAATATAGTTATGGGATGTCCCCTCCATGACATGGGCTGTGGCCAGCATGATATCTCCTCTTTTCCCAGGCAAAATACCCGCCTTGCCCATTATGGAAATGGACTCGACATCAAAGGTGATCGTTTTCTCCTCAAAATTACAGGGACACAGGAACTCATCCATGACCTCAAAGGCCTGGGTGCCAAAGGCGTAATCCATGACCACAATAACCGGTTTCGCTTTCTGGATATAATCGATATTAATCGTCAGCTCAGGATGAAGAATATCATTCACAATTTCAGCCGCATCAATGACCATGACATCAATATTCGACCCCGAGGTATCAGCCAAAAAGGAAAAGCCATACTGCTCGGCAAAGGTTCCCACTTCGTCCTCTTTCCCCTTCAGGGCCGGAATCATATCATAAAGACTGGCCGGGACACTCTCTCCCATCTTCTTCAATGTGCCAGCGCCATAAAGAATATTTTTCACAGAATGCATATTGGCGCTGATAATATGGAGAGGCCGCTCTTGGAGGCCACGCTGATGCAGGTGTTCCTTCACCACTTGCGCCCAGGCTGATGCGTATTGGTGGTGGGCGATCATCTCCTGGAGAGACGGAGTAAAATAGATAGTCAGATGTTCGTCAGGCGATTTCATCTCACTGATAACGCGTTGCCCCATATCGTAAATAATGGAGAACAAACCATTGTTATATCGCTGGTCATGATGGGTTTTATTCATGCTTTCATAGATTTCACGCGTCTCTTTATAGGTTCGCCCCAGAATAATGGAGAGGTTCCAGATAGCCTGATCCAGTACCGCACCCTCAAGCGTAAGTTCTCCTCGCGCAGCCTTGCCCAGATCATGCCATTCGGAACAGGTGCCTCCTTCCTTATCACAGATCTGCTGCTGGATCTTCAGGGCCTCGATATTCAGAAATGTGATATGGGTCAGGATATCGTAAATCTCAGTCAATCCTTTGGTTATGACAAAACAGATCTCCTTTTCCGAGACCACATAGGACAAACGGCGCCGTTTCAAGGGAACGACCTGCTCAAAAGAGGTGTTTTGAAAATCCTCATGACCGGTCAGGATAATCCGGTTACATTTTTCAATTCCCTTTGGCATCCGATCTATCACATACTCAAGCCCCTGCAGTTCCATCACCCGAGGATCACTCATGGATCCATAGATCTCAGGAGCAAACAGCTTTAACGATTCCGCCAGTTTTTCCCCGGATCTTCCCGAAGGTTTATAATAACCGCGCAAGGTCAGGGCATCAGCCAGGGTTTTAAAGGTACGAATGGCAAGACGTGCCTTCTGCGCTTTAGTAAGATTCTGCATGACAAACTCCTCATTTTCTTGAAAGTACTGTGAGGGATAGGGGAACAACAAATGTAAGACTATACCCTTATCATCTTTGAAGAAGCAAGAAGAGAGCTGATTGATGACAAAAAACAGCAATGACAGAAAGATAAAACTTTCAAAGAGAATAAAACAGAAGACCGGGGACAGAAAAGAGAACAGAAAAATACACGGATGGCAGAACGTTAAAAAATTCTTTTGAGTTTACCTGAAAGGCTCAGGTAAACTCAAAGATTAAAACTGTTCTCAATCAGATTTTACGCACGTTGGCAGCAGCAGGTCCTTTAGGGCCTTCTGTAATTTCAAACTGAACCCTGTCGCCTTCGTTCAAGGTCTTGAAGCCTTCGGAAGCAATTGCAGAGTAGTGTACAAAAACATCCTTGCCACCATCTTGCTCGATAAAACCAAAACCCTTGGACTCATTAAACCACTTTACTGTGCCTTCTAACATGATACTCTTTAACTCCCAATAATGTAATCAAACTACTTTTGTGCTGTGCAGCAATTCAAACCAACAAAAAGCAAGAGCCACATAATACTATCTGTTTTATATGGTCACACCACTGTCAAGCTAAAACACCACACAATAGATACGTTATTTTTTTATAGCAAATTGCATCATGAAAAACCAGAAAAAAATAAATATTTTCATCTTTTTACAACTTATTGATTTTATTATATTTTTGCATAAAAACGTTATCCAGATCATCCCAGTAATCAAAAAATCCCTACTCCGACAACACAAGTAGCGATGAGTCATAATCTTTCGGGGCCTCAAACCCCAGCAGATTACAGATGGTGGCGGCAACATTGGACAATCCAGGCTGCTCAAGATGACTGAGCTGAAAGCTGTTCTTGCGGTTATAATCCTTGATGATCAACGGCACCGGATTCCGGGTATGGGCCACCATGGCTGTACGCTTACCTTTTTTGTCAGTCCACATACAATCAGCATTTCCATGGTCAGCAGTTATCAGGGCAATGCCTCCCGCTTTTTCAAGGGCGGCAAGGATCCTCTTTAACGACAGGTCCACGGTTTCTACAGCGATCCGCACCGAAATCTCCACTCCAGTATGGCCAACCATATCCCCATTGGCCAGATTGAGACGGATAAACTTATAGCGGCCACTGGCAATGGCGGCAATTACCTGATCGGTGATCTCCGCCGCCTTCATCCAGGGCCGCAGATCAAAGGTCACTTTATCCGATGGAATCTCCACATAAGTCTCCAGGGTTTCGTCAATATACCCTGATTTATTGCCATTCCAGAAATAGGTTACATGACCAAACTTCTGGGTCTCGGAAATGGCATAAGAGGGGATCCCGGCCGCACAGAGATATTCCCCAAGCGTCCGGTCGATGGCCGGCGGTTCTACTATATAATGGGCGGGCACATGGGCATCGCCATCATACTGCATGATCCCGGCGTAAAAGAGATCAGGAACCCGCTTGCGATCAAACTCGGTCAGCTCTGGCTCATCAAAGGCGCGCGAGATCTCGATCGCCCGATCCCCCCGGAAATTAAAAAGAATAACCGCATCACCGTCTTCCATGATCCCCACCGGCCTTGCATCCTCAACTACCACAAAGCTGTCCATGTACTGATCGGTCATGGCCGGATCTTCATCATAATAATGCTGAATGGCCTCACAGGCAGAAGAAAAAGGCCTGCCTTCTCCCAGCACATGGGCCTTCCAGCCCCGCTCAACCACTGACCAGTCGGCGTTATAGCGATCCATGGTAGTGATCATCCTGCCGCCGCCGGAGGCAATCCGGTAGTCCCGGCCAGCCACAGACAGCTCCCGCAGTCTCTGCTCCAGAGGCGCGAAATAATCCAGGGCACTTTTGGGTCCCACATCACGGCCATCAATCAAACCATGCACCCTGACCCGCAGGATATTGCCCCGGACACATTGATCCAGCAGGGCATAAAGATGATCCACATGACTGTGCACATGGCCATCCGAGATCAGGCCAATCAGATGCAGGGTGCCACCTTTACTTGACGTGCGCCCGAGAACCTCCTGCCAGGCCTTGCTGGTAAAGGCCGCGCCACTCTTCAACGCCTCGCTCACCAGCTTTGCCCCCTGCGCAAAGACCCGGCCAGCGCCAAGTGCATTATGACCGACCTCGGAGTTGCCCATATCGTCATCAGATGGCAATCCCACGGCGGTGCCGTGCGCCTTCAGACGGGTCACAAGCTCACCCTGCAGAAGATCATCCAGCACCGGGGTATAGGCCACATACACCCCGTTACTCTCATTTTCAGGCCCGATCCCCACCCCATCCATAATCACTGTAACCACCGGACCCGGAAACGGAGTGAATCCAGCAAGTGGTTTTAGGCTTAACTCTGACATCTTTTCTCCTGTAGGCGACAATTCCCTAAAATGTATCTTTCTCTGCAATCAATACTATCGGCAGCATTCTTACCCAATTAAAACCGGACCAGTACCCCTCAAGAAAAGCTCTCCCGGCGCTCGGATAGCCGCCCATGAAGGGCAACCACCGCCGTATCTACCTTGAGAATCCGCTCTCCCATAGAAAACGCGGTAAAACCACATTCCGCAAATCGATCAATCTCATAATCAATCCAGCCACCTTCCGGACCAACGGCCAGGAGGATCCGCCCGGGCCTTTCCGTTATCACTGTTTTCAAGGTGCCTGGAGCGTCAGGATGAGCAATCAGAAGATGACTGTACTGCGCGATCCTGCCCGGAAGCACGTCCTCAACAAAGGGCTTGAATCGCTCATAAATAGAAACCTCCGGCACCCTGGTATCAACTGCCTGCTCAAGCCCTTGCAGCAGATGAGGACGATACTCCTCTTCATTCAGAAGCGTCGCACTCCAAAAGCTCTTCTCCACCCGCTGGGCGTTAGTGATAAAGATAGTCCCTACCCCCAAGGCCGCGGCCTGGCTGAAAATACGTCTGAGCATAATGGGCCGGGGAAGGGCCAGGAGCAGATCAATGGGCGGTTTTTCAGCCATATCTGCAGAAAACTCCACTTCAAGCTCCACCTGAAAAGGAAACCTGGCACAAATGGCCACAACCTTGCCGCACCCTTTTGGCCCGTCAATGATCCCAACCCGCACAGTATCACCGGGCTGCACCTGCAGCACCTTGATCAGATGCTTGGCTCGACGATCAATGAGCAGCACCCTGCCCCCCTGGATTTCCTGATTTTCTATGAGAATAATGTTCATTTGACAAGTTATGAAGTAAAAGCTGCTTCAGTTTTCTCCTGCAAGAAAACCAGTCTGAAAAAATATGATACCGTTTTTTGATCTCTTCGGCAATGATGGCACAAGACGTAGACGTATAAACGATTTAACAGAATTGAGAAGGCAGGTCGCAAGTGACCATACTTTTTCAAGCGTAGACTCTGAACACGAAAAACATGCTGACAATGTCAGTACATATTGCTATAGTCTAAAAAAATACAGGAGGTCATTTCATGTCTATAGTAAGTCAAGCCACAAGTAAACGCGAAACACTGAATATTCGGATTAAGCCCGAGGAACGAAGCCTTATCGACCATGCTGCCAGACTGCGGGGGAAGAATCGTACCGATTTCATCCTGGACGCCGTGCGACTGGCGGCGGAAGAAACGCTGCTTGATCAGGTAATCATTTTGGCCAATCCGGAAGCCTATGCAAAATTCCTCGCACAACTGGAGATGCCGCCCAACCCCAATGCTCGTTTGATCAAAACGATGCAGACCATGGCGCCCTGGGAAAAGGCATGATACTTTCGCCGCCGGAGCTGCTAACTGATCATCACAACATCGAAACATTCACGTCTGGTGTGGAAAGCCTGGATGCTTGGCTCAAACGACGGGCATTGAAAAATCAGGCTACAGGCGCATCGCGTATCTTTGTCGCCTGTGAAGGGCCGCGTGTCGTAGCCTATTATGCCCTGGCATCGAGCGCGGTTACTGTAGCTGAGACATCGGGCCAATTTCACCGCAACATGCCCGCCCCCATCCCTGTTGTCGTACTCGGACGTCTGGCAGTGGACCAGGATTTTCAGGGCAAGGGAATAGGCCGGGCTTTGATTCGTGACGCAGGGCTTCGGATTATCCAGGCCGCCGATTCTATTGGCATCCGTGGTTTGATTGTTCATGCTCTCTCTGTTGAAGCCAGCGCCTTTTATGAAACGGTTGGCTTCGCCCCCTCTCCTCTTGACCCAATGACCCTGATGATTACCCTGGCTGACTTGAAGGATATAGAAATTACAAATTTACCGTTTTTGAACATGTAGGTTGGACTTCAGTCCAATAACGGCGGTAGTATCAAACCCCGCTGTCGGACTGAAGTCCGACCTACTCCTGTGGCCAATATCCGGCAATTCAGCAATTTCCGAATCCCTTGAAGGCAAGCCTGTAACAGAAAAGGGTGGGAACATGACAAAACCCAAGGACATGAAATCCAAAAGCTGGATCCCGGAAACCGGACACTTTAACGGTGAGCAAACTGCACCGTTAAAGTTTTGTAGATTATGAAGAAGGGTGAGAAGGGCCGGGCTGATAATATGCCTCGGCCAATCCTCTGTTCACTCAGGCCGGCAACACAGGTACGGATGGGCCTCCATGCAGTATTTGAGAGCCGAAAAAAAACAATCCAGACAGGGATGGGTGCCCATGCGGCGCATGGGCACCAGATTTCAGGACAAAATGCCCCCAGCCTTTTTCCTTTACTTTCCTGGGCTGCATCCGATACAGTTCTGTCACTATAGAATCATTTCATCGGAGAATCGGCCATGCGCCCTATCATTTTCACCACTCTTATCTCTCTTTTCATTCTCGGCACCAATGGATGCACCCGTATTCCACAGCCCGTCACCTATAACTATACCGAACAGCAAAAGATGCAGGCCGCCCATCATTGGGATGTCCTGGCCAATGACGTGGCTCATCAGATCAACAAGACACTGCTTCAGAACAATTATGACAGCGCCCCGATTTTTGTCAGAACGACCTGCGGCACCGAAAACACCCCCTGTCAGCCCGGCGAAACCACGCAATTCAATGAAGGTTTCCGTGATCTCCTGATCACCCAGCTTGTTCATTTTGGTGTCCCCACCAGCGCCAATGAAGATCCGAAAGCTATTGTCGTCAACTACAAGGTCCAGGTCGTCTATCATCGCGACAAACGCACTGCCGCCCGCCCCCCAGGAGTCCTTACCGCCCTGACCACGGCCATTTCCGTCCTACGCTGGTCCTCATGGGACGTTCAGGCTGTTGCTGCGGCCGGATTTTTGGATGTGGCCAGTTCTGCTACGAATGATGCCGGCCAGTATGAAATAATCATCACCACTTCCATGATTTCAGGGAACAAATACCTGTTCAGATCCTCGGACATCTATTACATTAACGATTTAGACTTCTGGCAGTATCAAAATACCACCCAGAGCAAAGAAATCCAGATTACTGGCCATTGATCACCTTACCTTGATCCCTGATCCCCGACTCAAGCCGCCATGCATACTTACCCAGCCGTCATCTCTCTGCGTTTGATCCTGACCATCATCCTGCCCACTTTGCTGACGGGTTGCTCCTCATTCAACTGCACCAGACTGGAACAACAGTTAGGCGCCGAGCAAAACCTGATCACCCTTGCCGCTCAAATCACCGACAACCTAACGCAAGATGCCTTGCCGCCGCTGATGTCCAGACAACCGGATCTGCCCATTCTGACCACCACCTTTGTCAACAATGACAATCTGAAAGAGACCTCACGATTTGGCAGGATTCTTCAGGAACACATCACCTCACGCCTGGTCCAGCTTAATTATACCGTCAAGGAAATCAAACTGCGCCAGACCCTGCTCATGCAGGAACAATCCGGCGAGACCATGCTTTCCCGTAATCTCCGGGATCTCGACGCCAAGCAATCGCTCGCGGCCCAGGCTATTCTTGTGGGAACCTATTCCTACACCGATCGTGTCATGTATATCTCCGCCCGGCTTATAAACCCAAAAGATCGAACCATTATCTCCTCTTACGATTACCGGCTGTGCATGGATGATAATATCCTGGCCATGTTTGGACTCAAACGGCAGCCTTCAAGCTCAAGCGATGAGGTCGACCCGCCACGAAAATCACTGATCAACACCCTCTTTTACTGATCCCCCTCACCCAGCCTGCCTTCATGGGTCTTTCCTCCTGACACCTGAAGTATCTGCCTCTAATTATTATTTTTCCTGGACTTTCTCTTTATTTCCTGATTTATATCCTTTATAAATAGGTACAATTTGGTGGTGGGTGTCCCCTGTGCCGCTCCACTTTCAGACTCAACCTGGATTCTACCATTTCTTACCGCTATGTTTTCTCTACTCTCTCCAACACCAATCCTACAGCTCTTTACTGTCTGTCTCCTTTCCCTCCTTTGTGCCGTATCAGCACAGGCAGAAGGAGGGAAAACAATACCCAGAAGCGAGATCTCGAAAGCGGCCTACCAGCGCCTGGAGCCACAATTGGGAGAGGAGATGCAGAAAAAAAACATGCATCTGGGTCAACCGATCTTTATGCGTATTTTCAAGGAAGAGAATGAACTGGAGGTCTGGGTAAAAAAAGATCTCACCTACGAACTTTTCAAAACCTATACCATCTGCAAATATTCAGGCAAACTTGGCCCCAAACTCAAAGAAGGCGACGAGCAAAGCCCGGAAGGATTCTATACCGTCAGCCCCGCCGCGCTCAACCCCTGGAGCGACTTCCATCTGTCCTTTAATCTGGGATATCCAAACGAATTCGACCGGCTCCACAAACGCACGGGAGGCGCCCTGATGGTTCATGGCAAATGCGCCTCTGTGGGCTGTTTTGCCATGAACGATTTCCGGATCGAAGAGATCTACACCATTGTTGACGCGGCCATGAGCGGCGGGCAGGAACAATTTGCGGTCCATATCTTTCCCTTTCGCATGACCTGGGACAAGATGGCCAAAAACGCCAAATCGCCCTGGATTCCCTTCTGGGAAAACCTGAAACAAGGGTATGATTATTTCCAGGGACACCGGAATCCACCTATGGTCACGGTGGAAGAAAAGCAATACGCCTTCCACACCTTTCGCCCCCTCCTCTTTGGCAGCGATCTGACACCAGCACAACCGGTACAGGCACCAGATGAGAAGAAAGTCGCAGAGATCAGGATCAGGCCTTCCAATG
>CAITDH010000023.1 GCA_903891045.1 uncultured Desulfobulbaceae bacterium
GAAAGGGTGGGTCAAGGTAAAACACGAATCAGGACTGGAAGGATGGATCGAGGCGTCATTGCTGTGGGGTTTTTAAGTCTCATAAAAAGTTAATGGTGTATTGATAATAGTTGGAGCGTTTTCACAAATACAGGATGGACAACAATGAAAGAAAGCATTGAACGGGCCAAGGTGCTCATCGAGTCTTTACCCTATATGCAGACGTTTCGTCATAAGACGGTGGTGATTAAGTATGGTGGTCATGCCATGGTTGATGAAAATCTCAAAAAACAGTTTGCTCTTGATGTGATTCTGATGAAACATATCGGTATCAATCCGGTGATCGTTCATGGCGGCGGGCCGCAGATCAACCTCCTGCTCGATCGTTTGCAGATAAAGCCCAGTTATGTCCAGGGGATGCGGGTAACTGACGGTGAGACCATGGATGTGGTGGAGATGGTGCTGGTGGGCAAGGTCAATAAGGAAATTGTCGGCAATATCAATCATTGCGGTGGCAGGGCAGTTGGTCTTTCCGGACGGGATGGGGATCTGGTGTGTGCCGAAAAGCTGCAGGTCAGCAAGAAAGCTGATGCCGCGGCCATGAAAAACGCGCCACCAGAACTTATTGATCTGGGCCGGGTGGGCCGGGTGACCCGCATCAATGCCGAGGTTCTCAGGTCCCTGGAGCGGGATGATTTTATTCCGGTGATTGCCCCGGTGGGTGTCGGTGCGGATGGAGCCGCCTTTAATATTAACGCCGATCTTGTGGCCGGGGCAATCGCTGCCGAATTGAAGGCGGCCAAGCTGATCCTGCTCACCGATGTGGCGGGAGTCAAGGATCGTCAGGGGGCATTGATCCATTCCCTGCTCAGGGCGGAGATTGAGTCTTTGATTGATAACGAGACCATTGTTGGCGGCATGATTCCCAAGGTGCGCTGTTGTGGAGACGCGCTGGCGCATGGAGTTACCAAGGCCCATATCATTGATGGCCGTGTTGAGCACGCCATTCTGCTGGAGATGTTTACCCATGAGGGTGTTGGTACGGAGATTGTGTGAGATGGGAAATGCAAATAAGGAATTGGCGGCAAGGAATGATCAGGTGTTCATAGGAACCTATACCCGGTATCCGGCGGCCATGGTCAAGGGTGCTGGTTGCCGATTGACCGACGCTGAGGGCAAGGAATATCTTGATTTTCTGGCAGGTATCGCCGTCTGTGGCCTTGGCCATTGTCATCCGGCAGTAACGGCGGCCATTTGCAGGCAGGCAGGCGAGCTTACGCATGTCTCCAATCTCTATTATACCGAGCCGCAGACCGAGCTTGCCGAGTTGCTGACAGCCCACTCCTTTGCCGATCGGGTCTTTCTTGCCAACAGCGGGGCAGAGGCCAATGAGGCGGCCATTAAGTTGGCCCGGATCTGGGCTGGAGAAAACCGGTATGAAATTATTTCTCTGACGGGATCGTTCCATGGCCGGACTATGGCCACAGTTGCCGCCACTGGTCAGGTCAAATTTCAAAAAGGATTTGAGCCCATGCCCGAGGGGTTTTGCCATGCCCCTTTTGGCGATCTGGCTTCCCTTGAGTCCATGATTACCGATCAGACATGCGCCATTCTCTGTGAGCCTCTGCAGGGGGAAGGGGGGGTGCGGCCTCTTGATCGCGACTACCTGCAAGGTCTACGGCGTTTCTGTGATAAATATGACTTGCTGCTGATCTTTGATGAGATCCAGACGGGTATGGGGCGTACTGGAACCCTGTTTGCTTATGAACAACTGGGGATAGTGCCGGATATCATGACTCTCGCCAAGGCACTGGGTAACGGCCTGCCCATTGGGGCCATGCTAACGACCAAAAGAATAGCTGCCGCCTTTACTCCAGGCAGCCATGCCTCCACCTTTGGCGGCAATCCGGTGGCCTCGGCCGCAGCGGTGGCCACAATGAAGGTGATGCTTGCCGATGGATTTCTGGCCGAGGTGCGCGCAAAAGGGCAATATCTCCACGATCAGTTACAGCTCTTAGCTGCCCGTTTTCCAGCTCTGGCGACCAAGGTTCGTGGTCTTGGGCTTATTCAAGGTCTGGTGCTGACTGAGGCTGGGGTAGAGAAAGGTGGGGCTATTGTCAGCAGGATGTTTGAAAAGGGCTGTCTGATTAATTTTGCCGGTAATGTGGCCTTGCGTTTTTTACCGCCGCTGATTGTCAGCCGAGAAGAAATCGATCAGATGATTCAACTCCTGGCAGAGGTTTTGGGGGATATATAAGGGTTCAATTGGCTGAGAGTGGGAAATTTCTTTGCAAATCATCTTTTTTTTTGTAGATATTGTCTTTTCCCTAGATAAATAAGCATTGGGCTTGGGGGTAGAGCAAATTAGGCAGGAAACTATTCTCTTGCCTGGCACAGAGATGGATTTCCATGTTAAGGCATCTGCGGTCATTACAGGATTGTACAAAGGAAGAACTGGGTGGTTTTATTGAACGGGCCCTGGAGCTGAAAAAAGAACGTCAGGCCGGAGTGGCGCATCGCCAGCTTGCCGGAAAGACTATCGGCTTGATCTTTGAGAAACCGTCCACTCGGACCAGAGTTTCTTTTGAGGCCGCCATGTATGGTCTGGGTGGGCAGGTGATCTTCCTTTCTGGCCGGGATACGCAGCTTGCCCGTTCTGAGCCCCTGAAAGATATGGCCCGGGTCATGGCCCGTTATGTCGATGGCATGGTGGTGCGGACGTTTGGCCAGGATGTGGTGGATGAGCTGGCCCGGTATTCATCGGTGCCGGTGATCAACGCCCTTACCGACCTGCATCATCCATGTCAGATCCTCAGTGACATCATGACTGTGATCGAGAAAAAAGGCCCCATTGAGAATCTCAAGATTGCCTGGGTGGGAGATGGCAATAATGTGGCCAATTCTTGGATTCAGGCCGCCGAACTCCTTGGTTTTGAACTGATTCTTGCCTGTCCTGAGGGCTATGGCCCTGATCCCGAGATCCTGCAAAAGGGGCGCAGCAATGCGGCAAGACCCATTGTTCTGGTTCACCGTCCGGAACAGGCCGTGGCCGAGGCCGATGCGATCAATGTCGATGTCTGGACTTCCATGGGGCAGGAGGGAGAAGAGGACGTGCGCCTGGCGGTGTTCCGCGGCTATCAGATCAATGCTGCCCTCTTGGCCAAGGCCCCGGCCCATGCCATTGTCCTCCATTGTCTGCCGGCGCATCGTGGCGAAGAGATAACGGCAGAGGTCTTGGAGTCAGAGCGTTGCGTGGCCTTTGACCAGGCAGAAAATAAGATGCACATGCATAAGGCGATTCTTGAGAAATTGATCGGAGGATGAAGATGGCGGATGTGAAGAAGATTGTGCTGGCATATTCCGGCGGGCTTGATACCTCGGTGATATTGAAATGGCTGTCCGAGGAATATCAGTGCCCTATTGTGGCCTATGCCGCGGACGTGGGTCAGGAAGAAGACTGGGATGCGGTGCGCGCCAAGGGGCTGGCCACTGGCGCTGAAAAGGTCATTATCTCTGATCTGAAAAAAGAATTTGTCGAAGACTATATCTTTCCTGCCTTTCGCTCCAATGCCATCTATGAGGGCTCGTATCTTCTGGGAACCTCGCTGGCGCGGCCGATTATTGCTAAAGAGCAGGTGCGTATTGCCCATGCTGAGGGGGCTGATTCGGTAAGTCATGGCGCGACTGGCAAGGGTAATGATCAGGTGCGTTTTGAACTGGCCTATTTGGGCATTGATCCCAGTTTGACCATTATAGCCCCTTGGCGGATCTGGGACCTCAATTCCCGGAAAAAACTGGTGGAGTATGCCAAAGAGCATAGCATCCCAGTGCCGGTGACCAAGGAAAAACCCTACAGTTCGGATGAGAATCTCCTGCATATCAGTTTTGAGGGTGGTATCCTTGAAGACCCCTGGAACGAGCCGGATGAGGCCATGTTCAAACTGACGGTTTCCCCGGAAAAGGCGCCGGATGTCCCTACTTATCTCGAGATTGAGTTTGCAAACGGTGATCCGGTTGCACTCGACGGGGTGAAAATGGATCACCTGCCCCTTTTCATGAGGTTGAACGCTCTTGGCGGCGCCAATGGTATTGGCCGTCTCGATCTGGTGGAGAATCGTTTTGTGGGAATGAAGTCCCATGGTGTTTATGAAACCCCGGGCGGCACCATCCTGCGGGCGGCGCACCGCGATCTGGAGACCATCACCATGGATCGGGAGGTGATGCGAATCAGGGATTCCCTGGTGGCGCGCTATGCCGAGCTGATCTATAATGGTTTTTGGTTCTCGCCCGAGCGTGAACTGCTGCAGACTACCATGGATGCTACCCAGAAAACGGTGAATGGCACGGTGCGTCTGAAGTTGTACAAGGGCAACTGTATTCCGGTTGGCCGCAAGTCTGGCCAGTCGTTATACCAGGAGAGTTTTGCCACCTTTGAGGAAGATCAGGTCTACAATCAGGCCGATGCTGGCGGTTTTATCCGTCTTAATGGCCTGCGTCTGCGAATTCAGGCTATGCAGAAAAAATAGCAGTTTTGAATAACGGCTTATGAGCAATCACGAAAAAAGCGAATCAAAGAAACTCTGGGGTGGACGTTTTGAGGGAGCTACGGCTGCCTCGGTTGAGGCCTTTACCGCCTCTATCCATTACGATTCCAGGTTGTATAAGTACGATATTGCCGGAAGCCGGGCGCACGCGACCATGCTGGCCTTCCATGGGCTACTGTCTCGTGAGGAGCTTGCGGCCATTATCTCAGGGCTTGCGGCCATTGAGGCCGAGATTGATGGTGGCACTTTTACGTTTCGACAGGAGCTGGAAGATATTCATATGAATATTGAAAAGGCCTTGGTGGATCGCATTGGTGCGGCCGGTGCCAGGCTGCACAGCGCGCGCAGCCGCAACGATCAGATTGCACTCGACCTGCGCCTCTATCTGCGGGATCAGTGTGATCGTCTCATGGAACTGCTTGACGCCACGCGTCGGGCCTTTGTGGACTTGGCTCGAAAGTATCTGGGGAAGGTGATGCCCGGTTACACTCATCTGCAGCGGGCCCAGCCGGTGCTGATTGCGCATCATATGCTGGCCTATTATGAGATGTTTGGTCGGGACCGGGAACGTCTGGCGGATTGCCGGAAGCGGATCAATATCATGCCCCTGGGCGCCGCTGCCCTTGCTGGAACCGGCCTGCCCATTGACCGGCAGCAGGTGGCTGATCTTCTTGGCTTTGCCGGTATTACCGCTAATTCCATGGATACCACCGGAGATAGGGATTTTGCCATCGAGTTTGTCAGTTGCTGCACCTTGATTCAGATCCATCTTTCCCGGCTCTCCGAGGAATTGGTGATCTGGGCTACTCAGGAATTTTCTTTTGTCGATATTGCGGATCGATTCTGTACTGGATCGTCGATCATGCCGCAGAAAAAAAACCCAGATATCCCCGAGCTTATTCGTGGTAAGACCGGGCGAGTGGTTGGTAGCCTCATGGCCCTTTGCACTCTGCTGAAAGGCCTGCCTCTCACCTATAACCGTGATCTTCAGGAAGATAAGGAGCCGGTTTTTGATGTGGTGGATACGGTTTCGGCATCGCTTGCCATTATGGCTGAGCTGTTGGCCAATCTTGTTTTCAACACCGGGCGCATGGAAGAGGCGACCAGGACTGGTTTCATGACGGCCACTGATCTTGCTGATTATCTGGTTTTGAAAAATATTCCCTTCAGGGAGGCCCATGGTATTGTGGGCCGGGCTGTTGCGTTTTGTGTTGATAAGGGCTGTGAACTTACAGATCTGACTTTGGATGATATGAGGCAGTTTTCTCCGGTGATCGGGAAGGATGTTTTTGAGGTGTTGAGCGTCCAAGGTTCTGTCAACAGCCGTATCTCAGCCGGTGGAACAGCCTTGCAGCGTGTGGAAGAGGCTCTTAGTCTGGCTGAACATAACATGTCTGTAAAATGATGAAAATTGCTTTTGGAGTACATCGTGCCGGGGCGTTGTTGCTTGTTGGAGCGTTGTTTTTTGGGGGATGTGGATATAAAACCTTGCCAGTGCCTCCTGAAAATATTGTGCCCAAGGCCATTGAGGACCTGCGTTATTCTGTGGATGAAAAGGGTGTCATCCTGACCTGGTCGTATCCGGTTGAGACCATCAAAGAGACGGATCTTACTGATGTCGCTTCTTTTGAGGTCTATCGGGCCGTCGTCTCTATTGACAGTTATTGCGCCACTTGCCCCATTCCTTTCGGGGAGCCCATTGTCGTCCCAGGTGGGATGATTAGTAAGGATGGCAGACGGAAAGGGACGTATGAGAGCGCGCTCTTGCGTTCGGGTGAGAAGTATTTTTTCAAGGTGCGTTCGCGAACCAGTTGGTGGGCGGCAAGTGCTGATTCCAATATCGTCACCTTTGTTTGGCATATGCCGGCCAAGGCACCGGAGGGTTTACAGGCTATCGGAGGAGATCACTCTGTTCGTCTGCAATGGCAACCGGCAACCCAGTTGATGGATGGCCAGAAGCTTGATCTGCCGGTACAGTACCAGGTCTTAAGAAGTCTTGACGGAAATGCCTTTGCAGAGCTTGGTGTGGCTGGCAAGGAGACAAACTATACTGATAATTCGGTGCAGAATGGTCAAAAGTATTTTTACAAGATTCAGTCTGTCTTTCAGGTTGATGGCAATGTTGTTGGCGGTGGCATGAGCGAGGTGACAACAGCGGTGCCAGTGGATTTGACTCCACCCGAGGCGCCAACAGGGGTGACCGTTGTTGCCACGAGTAACGGGTTCAAGGTCTTCTGGGAAAATTCCCCAGCAAATGACCTCCAGGGCTATCATGTCTATCGTCGTGCTGCTGATCAGAAGAAGAAAGAGCGTATTGGCGATGTTGAGGCAATTTATACAATTTACGAGGACAATACTGTTTCAGCCGATGGGCAGTTTTATTATTCTGTCACGGCTTATGACAGGACGAAACCAGCCAACGAGAGCAAGTCTTCGGCTGAGGTAACGGTTCGTCACTGAGAGAACAGCTTTACAACTTTTGTCTTTCAACTTTTCGAGGTTGTTTTGAATCATTTTGTGTCAAAAAACGGAGAACTTTTCTGTGAGCAGGTAGCGGTGGCAGACATTGCCAGGGAAGTGGGAACCCCTTTTTATCTCTATTCCAAGGCAACCTTGACCCGTCATTTTCAGGCCTTTGATTCTGCCTTTGTCGGTATGGATCATCTGACCTGTTTTGCGGTCAAGGCCTGTTCCAATATTGCGATCCTCAATCTCTTTGCAGGCCTTGGCGGTGGCGCTGATATTGTCTCAGGTGGTGAGCTGTACCGGGCCTTGACGGCTGGGGTTGACCCCAAGCGGATCATCTATTCAGGTGTGGGCAAGACCGAACAGGAGCTGCGTTATGCCCTGGAGGCGGGAATCCTGCTCTTCAATGTGGAATCTGCTCAGGAGCTTGAACGTCTGCAGCAGATTGCGGCCTCCATCGGCGTGCAGGCCCCGGTCTCCTTTCGCGTTAATCCTGATGTCGATCCCAAGACCCATGCCTATATCTCCACAGGTTTGGCCAAAAATAAATTTGGCATCCCCATTGATGATGCCCTTGACCTCTATGTGCGGGCAATGGCCATGGAGAATATCGCGGTCAAAGGGGTGAGTTGCCATATCGGTTCGCAGTTGACCCTGATTTCACCTTTTATTGAGTCCTTGCAGAAGGTGAAGGGTTTGGTGGAACGACTTGCGGCCAAGGGGATTGCTATCGAATTTATCGATCTGGGCGGTGGTGTCGGTATTACCTATGATGAGGAACAACCACCCCATCCCCAGGAGTATGCGGCGGCGATCAAGGAGGAGTTGCAGGGAGTGCGTGCCACCCTGATCCTTGAACCGGGCCGGGTCATTGTCGGGAATGCGGCCATCCTGGTGACTGAGGTGCAATATACCAAGAGCAACCGGGGCGTTGACCAGGTGAAGAAGTTTGTGGTGGTAGATGCGGCTATGAATGACTTGGCCCGCCCCAGTCTGTATGGCGCCTACCATGCCATTGTGCCTGTGCACGAGAAAGGTGCGGAGCGAGAGGTGGTGGATATCGTGGGGCCGATCTGTGAAACGGGAGATTTTCTGGCCAAAGACCGGGAGCTGCCACGGGTAGAGCAGGGCGATCTCCTGGCGGTGTTGAGCGCCGGGGCCTATGGATTCAGCATGTCGTCCAACTACAACTCACGGCCCAGGGTGGCCGAGGTTCTCGTAGATGGCGGGAGTTACGCGCTGATCCGTTCTCGGGAGAACTTTGCGTCTCTTGTTCAGGGTGAGAGGATTCCAGGTGGTGTCGAGTAGGGATATGGCTATTGATTTTCCGGTTTCCTTTACCAAGATGAGCGGCGCGGGCAATGATTTTATTGTTATTGATCATCGAGTTGCGCTGATTCCCGAGGCAGAACAGGCAGGGTTTGCGAAACGAGTGTGCCGGCGCATGTTTTCCGTGGGGGCCGACGGTCTGATTCTTATTGAAAACTCTGCTGTGGCTGATTTTTGCTGGCGTTTTTATAACGGTGACGGTTCTGTGGCTGAGATGTGTGGTAACGGGGCCCGTTGTGCGGCCCGTTTTGCCTATACCAAAGGGATCGCCGGTGCTCGCATGTCGTTTGAGACTCTGGCGGGTATCATCGAGGCTGAGATCTGTAGTGATGATGACACCGTGCGTCTGCGGATGACAGCTCCCTGTGATTTCAGGACAAATCTATCGGTCATCCTCGCTGGCCAGGAAAAAAACCTGTCCTTTGTGAATAGCGGAGTGCCCCATGCCGTGCTTTTTATGGAGGAAGAAGAGAGTGTTCCCGTTCAGGAGTGGGGAAAGGTTGTTCGTTTTCATCCCCTGTTCCAGCCTGCCGGCACCAATGTGAATTTTGTGCAGAAGCTGGCGGAGAATACCCTTCGGGTTCGGACCTATGAACGTGGTGTGGAGGATGAAACCATGGCCTGCGGCACGGGAGCGGTGGCCTCCGCACTCTTTGCCGCCACTTACGGCTTAGTCTCTTCACCCGTGACTGTGATCACCTCAGGGGGTGAGCGGCTGATTGTTTTGTTTGATCTGCAGGTTGGCCAACATGGGCCGCAGGCGGAGAATGTTTTTCTCCAGGGGCCTGCTCGCATTATCTATGAAGGGAAATTGACGGCAGAGGCATTGCTCTTAGTCATTTGAAAAATATTTTAGTTACGAAAGTCATATCAAGAGAGGATATTATGAAAAAGTATTACGGCGCAATCGTTGCCATTGTCACCCCTTTTATTGATGGAAAAGTGGATGAACAGGGTTTAGTGGATCTTATTGAATTTCAGATAGCGAATGGCACGCATGGCATTGTTCCTTGTGGAACAACAGGCGAATCGGCAACCCTGGATTTTGATGAGCATAAGCGGGTTATTGAGCTGACAGTTAAGACCGTTCGGGGTCGGGTTCCGGTTATCGCCGGCACTGGTGCCAATAACACCAAAGAGGCGATTGAGCTCACCGCGAGCGCCAAGGAGAGCGGCGCCGATGCGGTTCTCTCTGTAACTCCTTATTACAACAAACCGAGTCAAGAGGGATTGTTCCAGCATTTCAAGGCCATAGCTGAAAATGTGAAGATCCCGATGTTCTTGTATAATGTTCCTGGACGGACAGCCATCAATATGTTGCCGGAAACAGTGGCGCGTCTTGCCAAGGTTAAAAATATTATCGGCATTAAAGAGGCCTGCGGCAGTCTGCAGCAGATCAGCGAGATAATCCGTCTCTGTCCTCCCAAGTTTATTGTGCTCTCTGGTGATGACTTTACCTCCATGCCCACAGTTTTTATTGGCGGCAAGGGGGTTATTTCAGTGACCTCCAATGTTGATCCCAAAGGAATGGCGGATTTGATGGAGGCTTCTTTGGCTGGAGATCTGAAAAAGGCCAACAAGATTCATTATCGTCTCTTTCCGCTTATGAACGCGATGTTCTGTGCGCCCAATCCTGTGCCTGCTAAAAAAGGGCTTGAGTTGATGGGCAAGATAAAAGATGGTATGCCCCGGCTACCATTGTCAGCCATTGATGATGCTGCCCTTGCTAAATTGACGGCGGCAATGAAAGATGCCGGATTGCTATAAAGGGTCTTTGCCGGCAAGGCAGACTGTTGCAATGAGCGTGCTTTATTCAGAGAAAAGGAAAAAAGAATGATCAATGTTATTATTGCCGGGGCCTCCGGTCGTATGGGGCAGCGGGTAGGATATATGGTGCAGGAGCACCCTGGTTTACAGTATGCCGCGGCCTTTGAGGCTGCCGGCAGTCCCGCCATTGGCCGTGATCCAGGTGAGCTTGCCGGCTGGGGACGGGCTGGAGTGTCTATTGCCGAAGGTCTGGAGGCGGTGATTGAACAGGGTGATGTCCTGATTGATTTTACCTTTCATAAGGCCACCATGGAATTTGCCCGTCTGGCCGCACGGTATAACAAGGCGATGGTTATTGGCACAACCGGACTGACGGCGGAAGAACTGGAAGAATTGGCCAGCCTCAGCCAGCATTTCCCTTGTGTTCAGGCCCCGAACATGGCTGTTGGCGTCAATGTCCTGTTTAAACTGGCTGCAAAAACTGCCGCAATTCTTGGTGATGACTATGATATCGAGATTATCGAAGCCCATCATAACAAGAAAAAAGACGCCCCCAGCGGCACGGCCCTGAAGTTGGCGGAGATGGCCGCTTCGGGGGTGAATCGTAACCTTGCCGAAGTCGGTGTCTACACGCGTCATGGGATGATTGGGGAGCGGACCAAAAAAGAGATTGGTATCCAGACGATCCGGGCTGGAGATATTGTGGGCGAGCATACTATTTATTTTGCTGGCCCAGGCGAGCGCATTGAGATTACCCATCGCGCCCACAGTCGGGATAATTTTGCCAAGGGAGCTGCCACTGCCGCAGCCTGGGTTGTTGGCAAAAAACCTGGATTGTACTCGATGTTTGATGTTTTGGGATTGCAGGATCTGTAGGATGTGAGAGCGGGGAAAACAACCCAGGCCTTTATTGGTTTTGGCTCCAATCTTGGCAATGGCCGGCAGCTTGTTTTGAGCGCCTGGAATCGACTGGCCGTTGAGGAGATGGTTGCTCCGCGCCAGCTTTCATCATTGTATGTGACCGAAGCTGTGGGGATGACCAGCCGATCTCTTTTTACCAATGGTGTGGGCATGGTGGAAACGGAACTTGGGCCATTAGAGCTGTTACGTCTGTTGTTGCAGGTAGAGACGGAGCATGGACGTCTGCGCGATGTTCATGCCGTAGGCTATCAGGATCGTTTTCTTGACCTGGATTTGCTTTATTTTGGCGATACAGTATCCAGTTCATCTGAACTGCTCCTGCCGCATCCCCATATCGCCAGTCGTCTTTTTGTCCTTGCCCCGCTTGCCCAGATTGCGCCCTGGTTTCAGGATCCAAGGACCGGACTGACGGTGGAGGTTCTCTATCAGCATCTTCTCTTGCAAATTCAGCAGGGAAAAGTTCCAGCGCAGGATATCTCCCGGATTGAATGGGATGAGTGATTGCAACTCTGGCATATCATCGGAGCCCTGAAAGCATTTCCTTCCGGGAAAGAATCATTAGACATTTATCTGTGGACGACTATAATAAATATATGGATTTTTCTTTTCACGGAATGATGTGTGAAATTGGGGGTGTGGCTTGACTCCTCTACGCTTGTTGATTCTGGCCATTCTTTTCTATCTTGGGTATCGTTTACTTGTTGGAATTGGAAAGAAGAAATTTGTCAACAAACAGTCTGATGAAAAATATTCACCCCCGGTGTCCGATGCGCTCGTAGAGGATCCGGTTTGTCATACCCTCGTTCCTAAAGGACAGGCAATACGGTTGCAGCATGAAAATCAGATCTATTATTTCTGCAGCGAGGCATGTTGCAGTCGCTTTATCAGCGAAAAAGGAGAGAAACAATGAAGTTTTTTATAGATACCGCCAATATTGATGAGATCAAAAAAGGCGTCGCCATGGGTATGGTTGATGGCGTGACCACTAATCCTTCACTGATTGCCAGGGAAAACAAGCAATTTGAGGAGATCCTGAAAGAGATCTGTCAGGTGGTGGATGGTCCGGTCAGCGCTGAGGTCATCAGTCTTGAGGCGGATGGTATGGTCAAAGAGGCCAAAGTCCTTGCGGCTCTGAGCGACAATATTGTGATCAAGATTCCCATGATCATGGAGGGGATGAAGGCGGTCAAACAACTTACGGCTCTGGGGATCAATACGAATGTAACCCTC
>CAITDH010000024.1 GCA_903891045.1 uncultured Desulfobulbaceae bacterium
AAAATGACCCGATCTACAACGCTCACTCCTACCACACCAAGGTGCCTCATAAGGCTATCATGCGCTATATCCTCCATTATACCGAGCCGGGGGATATTGTTTTTGACGGTTTTTGTGGAACTGGTATGACTGGGGTGGCGGCTCAGATGTGCGGAGACCAGGAGGTGATCGAGTCGCTTGGGTATCGGGTGGATAAGGATGGTATTATCTATCAAAAGGTTGCAGAAGAGGAGATGGTCGAAAGTCGATCAATTAACAAATCAGACTTGCTTATTTCCCCCCAGCCCTCATCTTTCGGAAAAAGCTGGCAAGTCTTTTCCCGCTTAGGCATCCGCCGGGCCGTCTTAAATGACCTATCACCTGCGGCTACCTTTATTGCCTATAACTACAATACGCCTGTCGATATTTGTGTCTTTGAACGTGAGGCTAAGCGCATTCTTGCTGAGGTGGAGCTGGAGTACGGCTGGATGTATGAGACAATCCATTCAGACGGAAAAGCTAAGGGCAAAATTGACTTCGCAGTTTGGAGTGAAATTTTTTCCTGCCCCGACTGTGCTGGTGATGTTGTGTTCCTCGAAGTGGCGATGGACATGGAAACCAAGCGAGTAATGACCGACTTTCCCTGTCCGCACTGTCATGCCGCCATCACCAAAAAAAAAATGACACGCTGTTTTGAAACCTATTACGACGCTTTGTTAAAAGAAACTAGAGAACGCCCTAAACGGAAACCAGTTCAAATACATTACCGTCTTGGCAAAACAAAATATAGCAAATCGCCGGATGAAGCTGATTTGGAAGTACTGGAAAGAGCAGAGTCTCTCCACCTTTCAGATCTTGTCCCCTCAAGCAAGTATCCTTATGATGATATGTGGGAAGCGCCACGCATGCTCAGTCGCGGCATTACCCATGTACACCATCTCTTTCTGCCTCGCCAGCTTCATACGGTTGGAATTATTTGGGAAAAATGTAGTGAGGTCGCTTCGTTCAACATCAGGCAAATGTTGCGGTTCTGGCTAGACCAATCGATAATAGGTTTATCGATACTTAATCGATATAGCCCGACGCACTTTTCACAAGTAAACCAACATATGTCTGGCGTTTATTATGTGCCCTCTCAGACATCAGAATGCAGCCCCAGATATAACCTTTCAGGGAAACTGGATCGTCTGACAAAGGCCTTCACGTCGTCCAAAGCATCTCTAGGCTTGTCTCAATTGGGTACCGGTTCAAGTTCAACCCTTGGCCTTTCAGGTGACTCTCTCGATTACATTTTTATTGACCCTCCCTTTGGTGACAATTTTGCCTATGCCGAGCTAAATTTTCTCGTCGAATCGTGGTTCGGCGTGATGACAGATATGAAGCCGGAAGCCATTGTTGACCGGTCGAAGAAAAATCGTGCATCTCAAAAAGGACTGAATGAATATCGACAGGTTATGACCGCCTGTTTCAAAGAGGCCTATCGAGTCCTTAAGCCAGGTCGCTGGATGACGGTGGAATTTTCCAATACCAAAGCCTCGGTCTGGAACAGCATCCAGACCGCACTCGCCGAGGCAGGCTTTATTGTGGCAAATGTCTCGGCACTCGACAAAAAACAGGGCAGTTTCAAGGCCGTTACCACGCCTACAGCCGTCAAGCAGGATCTGGTCATCTCTGCCTATAAGCCCAACGGTGGCTTTGAGGAACGCTTCCGGCTTGAAGCCGCAACAGAGGAAGGCGTTTGGGATTTTGTCCGCACCCATCTCACATATCTCCCGGTTGTCAAACAGCATGGCCAGGCATTGCAGGTCGTTACGGAGCGTGACCCCCGCATTCTTTTCGACCAGATGGTTTCCTATTATGTCCGCAAGGGCTACTTAGTGCCTATAGACAGTCAAGAATTCCAAGATGGGCTTCGGCAACGCTACTCGGAGCGGGACGGCATGTTCTTCTTGCCGGAACAGGTGGCTGAATATGACCGAAAAAGAATGATAATTGGTGATGGACCGGTCAATGACGAAATGTGGGTGAAGGACGAAGCCTCGGCAATTCAATGGTTACACCAAGTTCTCAAAGAAAAGCCACAGACCTCTTCAGACATTAACCCGCAATTCATGCAACAGCTGGCCGGCTGGAGCAAGGCCGAACAATCCCTGGAGCTATCCATGCTCCTCGGACAAAATTTTTTATGTTACGATGGCAAAGGCCCGGTGCCGGAACAGATCCATTCCTACCTATCTTCCAACTGGAAAGACCTGCGTAACCTTGCCAAAGATGACCCCACACTTGTCGCTAAAGCCCATGATCGGTGGTATGTTCCAGACCCCAACAAGGTAGGCGACATAGAAAAAGTGCGCGAGAAAGCCCTGCTCAAGGAGTTCGAGACATATATACAGGCAAAAAAGAAACTTAAGATCTTCCGCCTTGAGGCTGTTCGCGCCGGTTTCAAAAAGGCCTGGCAGGAACGCGACTACCCAACGATCATCGCCGTGGCCGACAAGATTCCCAACAACGTCCTTGAAGAAGATCCAAAATTGCTCATGTGGTACGACCAAGCAGTAACACGCATGGGCGGCGAGTAATGAAGGGAGCTAGACGTGAAAGTTAATGTAGGCACCA
>CAITDH010000025.1 GCA_903891045.1 uncultured Desulfobulbaceae bacterium
AAAAGAACGGCAGAAAATGAGTGGAGCTTAATTTAAAAATATCACATCTGATTGCAAAAAAACAGCGGCATTTATTCTCGCCTCTTGAGCCTTTTGTGAAATGTCGAAAATGTCCTTTGGTAAGTTTATGGTGAACGGGTCGTTTGTTGAAATTCTTAGACTCCGTTCATGGCGGGCCTGGCGAACCACAAATTATCCGTTTGTCAGGGGGGATTTCAATGATTTTGCCTCCGCCACTACCGATCGATTACTGCCGCGGCCGGGATGTAAATATGAAAGGTGGTTCCCTGCCCCGCGTTCGTATCCACAGTGATTGCTCCGTCGTGTTTCCTGATAATCGCTTCGCACAGGGCCAGGCCAAGGCCCATACCCTTTTGGCTGCCACGCTGCTTGGTCGAAAAATAGGGGTCGAAGATGCGGGGCAGGTACTCACTTTTGATGCCAGACCCCTGATCCTGAATCGAGATTTTCACATAGTTCCCAGGAACAAGGGCTGGCAGCTTTTCATGATTTTCCGGCAAAGATTCATTGAGGGCAATTATCTTGAGCTTACCGCTCGATTCAGGGGGCATGGCCTCCATGGCGTTCAGCACCATCTGCTTGATAACGGTACGAAATTGAAAAGGATCAACAGAAATGGGCCAGAGGGGCTCAGCAAAATCAAATTCAGCCACCAGAGAAGAACCGGCCAGGGTGGCAGTCGCCTCCTCCCTGATCTGGCTTTCCGGCTGGATGAGTGTCGGGCGTGAGAGGCCGCCGGGAGAAAAGGCAATAAGCTTGCTGGTGAGTTTGATGGCTTGTCCGGACACCTGCTCAGCTCGCTCCAGAAACGGAAAAATCGTACTTGAGGTCTCGGTAGTCATCTTGGCCAGCTGGATATTTCCGAGCAGTATTTGAAACAGATTGTTGAAATCGTGGGCGATACCGCCGGCCAGGATGCCAAGGGACTCAAGATTCCTGGTCTTCACGACCTCGGCCTCTAAAATCTTGCGCTTGGTGATATCAAGAATAATGGCAACGAATACCTTGTTCCCTTCATAGTCGGCGCGCTGAAGATGGACTTCAACATTGTAGAGAGTCCCGTTTTTCCGTTGATGGCGCGTTTCAAATTGAAGAATCTCTGTCTGGCCGGTTATGAGTGGATGAATTGCGACCAAAAATGATTCCGTGGTAAAATCCGGTTTAATATCTACCGGTGTTAACGAGAACATTTCTTCTTGCGTGTATCCCAGATTTTTGAGGGCGCCTTTATTGACAAAGAAAAATTTCAGCGATTCTGTATCGAAAATATAGATTTCATTCATCGAATTCTCTAAGATGAGGGAAAGGCTGGTTATCTTTGCCTCTGCCCGCTTGCGTTCGGTGATGTCCCGTTTTGAGATCCGATGTCCCAGGTTGTGCCCATCCGCATCGAAGATGTGGTAACAGAGATGGCCGATCCAGCGGACCTCTCCATTACGATGGAGAATTCTAAATTCGAGTTCGTTTGCTTTCCCCGTCACGGATTCCGGCGCCTCTGCATCACAGTGTACGTATGCATGGTGGGCCTTCCATTGCTCCAGGTCCTCAGGATGAATCAAGCGCGCCAGCAGGCCGGAATCAGCCATGAAGGCCTCCGGCGGATACCCCGTGACTCGTTCGCAGGCAGGGGAACAATAGCGGCAGGAACCATTTGGGTCTTCCCAGATTTCCCAGCTATAGGTGTAATCCGCCACGGTGCGGAACTTCTCTTCGTTTTCTTGCAGCTTCTGCTGTTGTTGCTGCAGCAAAAGCTGCTTGGCCCTCAGTCTCTGGTTCGTCAGCAGAAAAATTACCCACAAAGACAAAATAATCCCGAAGGCAAGCAAGGTTCCTATCATTTGCCAGCGATAGCGCGTCCAGATGTCTTGCAGAGTAAAGGAAGGCGAAGCTTCAAAAGGCGGCAGCCGCATTTCCCGCAGCATGTTTTCCACTGGGCTGTAGTCGGCAGGCACAACAAAACTGTGGATGCCCATCGCGCGGGTGACGGCTGTATTCTCTTCCAGCATGAAAAGCGCGGCGGCGACATGTCTGGCGAGGTTTTTATCAATATGCGGCATGGCAACAAATGGCCACTCCGGATAAAGCCGGGTGGAAAGTTGTTGCGAAAAACCAGGGATATCTTGACGATTGAGAATTTTAAGCTGCTTGAGATCAAGCCTGCCTTCGCGTGCCATACCTTCCAGCACGCCGGTACGGGCGAAACCGACATCGGCATGACCGGCCAGTACCTCCTCAACGGCCTTGTCATGGGGCATGCCGGTGGTGAGCAGTTTGACGCCTTGCGGCATACGAATCCCCACCCGGTTGAGCTCATACGCCTGTACCTGATAACCGGATAAGGCATTGGTGGTGGCGGTGGCAACGGTTTTGCCCTTGATGTCGTGCAAGGTGTTAATGTCGGCTTGTCCCGCCCGAGTGAAAATGACCCCGCCATAAACAGTTACTGATTGGCCATTTTCATCGGCCGCCACGGTGGCGAGCGGCGAAGATAATCCGTTACGCTTTTTCAGCAGCACGTAATGCCCGGGATTAGTCAGGACAAAATCGAGCTGGCGGCCGGCAACGGCCTGCTCCAGCTCGGGATAGGTGAACGCCTCCACCACAAAATCGTGCTCCGGCAGGGCCTGTTTGAGGACGACGGTCAAAGGTTGCCATTGCGCCAGTGTCAGCGGTTTGGGGCGGAATGCCAGCACCCCGATTTTTACCGGTTCTGCTCCGTGTGCCTGGATTGACGGCTGTAGTGCGCCGGTCAGGCAAAGAATCAGCATCAACAGGCGAATGAATGGCTTACTTTGCATGTGTCTCTCCATGATCAATTTTATGAAGTGGCTACCCTGGGCCGAGTCTACATCAAAGTTCCAAGACGCGGCAATGTTTTGGAGTCGGGATAATGTTTGTCATCCTTCGGGATGATCCAGCACCTGGCGCAGAACCCTGGCCAGCTCATCGCGCAGCACCGGTTTCATCAGCAGCCTGCGGATGCCCAAGGCCCTGGCCTTCTCCTCGTTGATGATCTCACTGAAGCCGGTGCAGAGGATGATCGGCAGCTCCGGACGGCGGGTCAGCAGCCGCTGGGCCAATTCGGCCCCGGTCAGGTGCGGCATGGTCACATCGGAGATCACCAGGTCAAATGTTGTGGGCTCCGCCTCAAATAGTTCCAGGGCCTGGCGAGAGTCGATGCAGGCGGTCACCTGATAACCCAGTGATTGCAGGGTCAGCCGTATCATCTCGGTGATCACCTTCTCATCGTCTACCACCAGGATGTGTTCATGGCCCCTGGGCAGTGGGTCAGCAGTTACCACTGTTGCCGCCACTCCTTTCTCTTCCAGGTGTTTGGGGAGGTAGACGTGGAAGGTGGTGCCCTTGCCCGGTTCGCTGTAGACGGTGATATGGCCGCCAAGACTGGCGATAATGCCATGGACCACGGAGAGCCCCAGTCCGGTCCCCTCCCCCTTGGCCTTGGTGGTGAAATAGGGCTCGAAGATCCGCTCCAGCAGGTGGTGCGGCATGCCGCAGCCGGTATCGCTCACCTCGAGGCGCAGATAGGGGCCGGGCCTGAGGTGCAGCTCGGTGATATAGTCTTCGGAACCGATTGTCACCTCCTGCAGGGAGACCGCGAGGATGCCGCCGGACTCGCGCATGGCATGGTAGGCGTTGGTGCAGAGGTTCATCACCACCTGGTGGATCATGGTCGGATCGGCCAGGACCATGGCCGTGGTACCGATATCCTGCTTGATCTCGATGGTGGTGGGGATGGAGGAGCGCAGCAGCTTGAGCGCCTCCTTGACCACCAGATGGATCTGGAGGGGGCTGCGCTCCTGTTCGGTCTGGCGGCTGAAGGTGAGGATCTGTTTGACCAGGTCCCGCGCCCGCATGCCGGCCGTGTACACTTGGTGAGCCGGCTCGGCCAGGGGGCTGTCAACAGGTAGGCTGTCAACTATGATCTCCGCATAGCCCAGCACCGGGGTGAGGATATTGTTGAAGTCATGGGCGATGCCGCCGGCGAGAGTGCCGATGGCCTCCATCTTCTGGGCCTGGCGCAGTTGCGCCTCCAGCGCCTTCATCTCGGTGATATCCTTTGAGATGTAGATAATGCTCACCAGTTCATCGTTGGGTCCGCAAACCGGGGCGGCGGAGACCGAGAAGGTCCGGCCCAGTCGTTCATGCACGATCTCCGCAGAATGGATGGTCGCATCCAGGGCGGTGAGCACGGCGGGGCAGCCGTCACAGGGCTGGGTTCCGCCATGGAACACCTCGTAGCAGAACTTGCCCACCAGCTCCTCGGGCGGGACTCCAAGTACTTGGCAGGCTCGACGATTGGCCCGGAGGATGCGGTGGTCGGCATCCTGAATGGTGGCGATATCGCCGATGGCGGCAAAGGTTCGTTCCCATTCTTCCTTGGCCTTGCGGATTTGCTCCTCTGCCTTCTTGCCTGCCGTGATGTCTTGGGCCGAGCCGTCAAGGTAGATGGTGCCGTCCTGTTCTTGATGGGTCTGGGCCTGGAGCTGGATATATTTTTTTTCTCCCCCCTCTGGTACCTGCCAACTCACGGTGCGAGTAAAGCGTTTTCCTTGCACCTCGGTGTCGGCAATGATCTGGTCGAGGAAGGTTTGGTCCTCCGGCAGGATGTTGTTAAAAAAGAGGCTGGGGTCTGCCTTGAGCGTTTCCGGTGAGAGACCCAGGACGTAGGAGGACCCCTGGCTCACATATTCAAAGTCCTTGGCTCCGCCGGTCGGCACACAAAGGCGAAAGAGCATCTCCGGTACATTATCCGCCATCATCTGCAGCCGTTTTTTGGAGATCTTTTCGGCGAGAATTGTTTCGACAAGACTGGCCACACCCAGAAAGGTGTCGAGTTCCTCCCGGCTCAAGGGGGCTTCACGGCAATAGCCCACGGCGATGACGGCCACGACCTGGTGATGGTGGCTGATCGGCAGCACGGCTACGGCATGGTGTTCCGGCAGCGCAATCATTTCAGAGGCGAGAAAACCGTTGTTTATGACCTCTTCAATAATCCGGCGGCAGGCATCCACAGCCAGGAGGCAGTGGCGCTGGGCATGGCCAGGTTCGGTGGGGCAGATGACGGCCTCATGGTGGCGGCGCCCGGCAACAAAGGCGATATCTGCTTGGAAAAATTTAACCAGGGCCTTCGGCGCCTCTTGCCAGAGGTCGGCAGGCTTGGGCAGTCCGATCAGATATTGGGCCAGCCTGATAAAGCCATTAAGGAGCTTGCTGGAGCTCTCCTGCTCAACTGTCATGACTTGCCTCTGTCATGGGTCGGAAAAAGAGATGGTTGAAAAAGAGCTCATCAAAGTCGGCAATGCGGGAGAGGTTGATGAGTTCGGCCTCAGACCTGATCCCCTCGAGTCGATCAGCTGCCTCCGAGGAGAGCAGGAGGTCTTCGCAGCCGGCCAGGGCGGTGTTGCCGCACAGTTCAAAGCGGTTGTCGTCAATATCGGGCAGAAGGCCGATGGCCTTGGCGCTGGCCACCCGGATATACTTGCCGAAGGCACCGGCCAGGCAGACGCGCGTCAAGGCAGAGGCACTGAGGGCGGCCTTGTTCAGCAGGGCCGTGACCCCGGCGGCCACGGCGGCCTTGGCGCGTTGCAGCATGTCGATGTCCCGCTTGGTGATGCTCAGACCCTTTCCTGGCCAGGGGAGACAATATTCGACCGGCGAGGATGGGGATAGGAATCTGCCCGTGTCGCTCAGGATCTTGTCCTGGCAGAGGCAGGCAACAAGATCGACCAGGCCGGAACCGCAGAGTCCGCGGGGCGGCGAGAGGTCATCGATGACCTCAAAGGAGAGCGTGTCAGCCCCCTGGTGAGTGACCCGGTAGATGGCGCCCGACTCGGCCGGCATGCCGCAGCTGATGCCGCAGCTTTCAAAGGCTGGGCCGCCGGCAGCCGAGGTGACCAGGAGCTGGTGGCCGTCCCAGAGGGCAATTTCCGTGTTGGTGCCGAAATCAATAAAGAGGGCCGGCTTCTCTCTTTTGGTAAGATGCATGGCCAGGAGGCCGGCCAGCAGATCCGAGCCGACAAACCCGGCCAGAGGGGCGATCACCTCGATATTCGCCATGGCGTGGATTCCCAGTCGTGCACCCCAGTGGCTGGGGGGCACAGTCGGGCAGGGGATTGCCTGTTCCCACATCTCCGGCCGGAGTAACAGCTCGTGGCCTTTGCCGGTCAGCAGGGCGAGCATGGCGGTGTTGCCGACCAGGGTCAGGTAGATGGCCTGCGACGTATCGATCCCCTCCCTGGAGCTGATATCCTGGATGGCCTCGGCCAGGGCAACCAGCACCATATCGCTCATCTTGCCGGCGATTTCAGCCGACTCTGCGGCTGCCACCAGGCGGGTCATGACATCTGATCCGAACAGGGATTGGGGATTGATGCCGGACCTTTCGCTTAACCGCTGGCCCGTTAAAAGGTTGTACAGGGCGAGACAGATATTGGTCGTCCCCAGATCAACGGCAATGCCCATGGAGGTGGCAGTGGTGAGCGGGAAGGATCGGGAGGGGAGCAGGCAGGAGGCCGGCCGCAGGATTTCTTGGCCCAGGCTTTTCCAGTCGGAGGGCGGCGCCGGGTTGAGCAGTTCAACCGTGACATCCCCGGAAGGCTGAAACTGACAGGCCAGCCTGACCCCGGCTGTCAGCTTTTCTGGAGAAAGCTGCAGCCTCTCGTTGGGAGTCGGCGCATTGCCGCTCCCGGCCACAAGCCGGATGCAGCAGAGACCGCAGGCACCGGTCCCTCGGCAGCCCGAGCGCACCCGCATGGTGGTGGTATCGAGAATGGCGCGCAGGGTCTGCCCGGTCTGGAAGTGGATAGGCAAGACGGTGGAATTGGCATGGGCCGTTATCAGGGGCATGTTTATCCTCTTCTTCTGGTGCATTCGACCATGGCTGCAATGTTTTCCGGACGGGCCTCCAGGGGAATCTCACAGCCCGAGGAGAGGATAAAGCCGCCGCGCCCCCGGAACTGCTCAAGAAGGGCCGATGTCTCAGCCCTGATCGCCTCCGGCTCACCCCTGACAAACCCATAGGGGCGCAGGTTGCCGTCCAGGCAGGTGTCGGGCAACAGGTCTTGAGCGGTCTGCGGCTGCACGCAGTAGTCAAAGTTGGCGATATCGACCCCCATCTCCGGATAGAAAGGGAGGATGGTTTCGGTCTGGCCGGCAATATGGAGCCAGTTAGCCAGAGAGCCCGCTGTCTTCAGGGCGGTAAAGATACGTTTGAGGCGCGGGGCAATCAGCTCCCTGAAAAACTGTTTGGGAATCACCTCCGGACAGGCCGCTGGCTCAAAGATCAGGGGCAGATGGGCGCCGGCCCTGATCTGGGCGATGCCAAAGGAGATGGCCACCTGGCTGCAGAAGTCGAGCAGGGACTCAAATCGCTCGGTCTCATCGATGGCCAGATAGAGGGCGGTCTCCAGGGAAAGGAGTTGACCGGAGAGGGTCATCGGCCCCAGCACGCAGCCGACGATGGGAAGATCATCTTGCGCCTGCTCCCGTAAGATCGTGATCGCCTTCAGCAGCTCGGGCATCCGGCCAGCCCGGTGCGGATCCGGGATCTCCAAGGCCTGCAGATCGGTCTCCCGGTTGAAGGCATAGTTGCCAATGTCCGGGTACTGGTCTGCTGGGAACGTCAGGGTGGAACCCAGCGCCTCGCTTTCCACACAGGCATCCATGAAGGCAAAGAGCGCGTCGTGGCCATAATGATTCTGGGCCTTCAGCTGACAGGCGGCCAGGATTGCACCCTGGCGCAGGTAGTCGAGCAGCGGGACATCACAGAAGAGAGCGGCATGGCCGAATATCTGCGGGATGACCGGCGGGCGATCCGTGTCCCGAAAGCGGATGGCGGCCTTGATCCGTTCCAGGCTGTTCATGACAGGGCTCGTAGAAAATGGAGGCCATCAAAGGCGGTCTGGGCCACATAGTCCACCTGGAGGTCGTCGGTAGTGGCCTGTTTCAGGGCGGCGCCGCCGGCCATAACCTTGACGTGGCTACAACCTTTTTCCCTCAGGGCATCCTTGAGCTGGCGAATCTGGGGGATGACCGAGGTGATGAGGCCGCTAACCAGCACGGCCATGGCACCTTCGCCGGCAGCGGTATTGACCAGCCTGTCAACCGGACAGTCCTTGCCGCAGTCAATGACATGATAGCCGTTGGCCTTCAGCACGATGATGACGATCTTCTTGCCGATGTCGTGGATATCACCTTTCAGGGAGGCCACAGCCACCGTGCCCCTGGTTGCGGGTGGAGAGGTGCCCTCCGGGTAGAGGAGATCGACCACCGCGTTCAGGGCCCGGCCGACAAGCATGATCTCCAGCAGATTGAACTGTTCGATGGTGCATTTTTCGTCCAGGGAGGTCATGGCCGGTTCAATCCCTTCGGTGATGATCCGCTCTCGGGAGATATCCGCCGCCAGGAGCTGTCGGGCAGCGGCCAGGGCCTCTGCCCTTTCCCCCATAAGAAGTGCCGAAACAAGCGGTTCCATGACAGAGGCCTCCATGGTTTTCTCCTCAAATGAATTGGTTTCCTGAAAATGTAGGCTAAATTTATGTTATGTGAATTTATGTGAGAAGTCTAGGCGGATTGCTAAGAATTTGGACAAGGTTGGAGATGATCCGACCGTGGCCGGTTGTTAAGTTGCGGCGGGCGATGCCTGCCGCCATCGGTGAGGAATATTTCTCTAAAAGGAGGGTGGTGACTGGTAGCTCATCCTCTGGCCGGATAGTGGGTGGTGGAAGGTCAGATCGGCGGCATGGAGCAGAAGTTCTCCCGGGTGTTTTCCGGTGCCATAGAGCCGGTCGCTGGGTTTGTTGATTACCATAAACAGGGGGGCGATGAAGATAACTTCCATTCTATTTCCCCGCCTGAAGCAGCAGTTCATCCAGGCCACAGAGCATGAAACCAAGGATGGGCGCGCATTTGGAGGCGCAGGATGGATAGAACTGGCCGTGCTGGCGGGTCTGCGATGCGTTTTCCCGGCCCCAGTAGAATTCGGCCAGTCCGAGTGGCGTCAGGTTTTCTTTGACTGCCTGATTGAACAGCTTGGGGGCGCAGCAATCACCGGTGCCGGTGGGGATCCCGCCGCTGCCGGCAAAGGCGTCAATTAACGAGCGCTGCTGCCCGCGAAAGTTGGTCAGGGTGTAGAGGACGTGGATCTCTTGTATCCATTGTTGGGAGAGCTTTCGGCGCTGCCGCGTCAGATCGGTCCATTGGGGGGAATGGAGATCGGTGAGTTGGAGTGTCCTGCCAAGCTCCTTGATCCGGGGCTCAATGTCTGCATAGATCCTGGTGAATACTCCCACATTGAAGAGGGGAGGCGCCCAGCCCTCAACTTCCCATGCCCCGTTGTACTGGCCCGAAAAGGCCCGTAGTATCCGCTTGCAGTCATTGGCGTCCCGGCAGACTAAGACTCCGAACATCTTGCCCCGGGCCTCACCAAAAAGGCTGGCCGTACTCAACTGCGGATCAGCCTCTCCTCTTTGGGCCAGGAGGTCTATCCGTTTTTCCTGCTCCAGCAATCGCATGAGCTCCAGGCAATGAGTGCGGGCGTCTCCTTCCTGAAACGAGTGTTCCCTGTGGCAATCCGGGCAGGGGCATCCGGCGACCCTTTCCTGCTCCGTCTTCTTTTTTTGTTGCATGAATGTCCTGTCCTTGATTGAATGCGGTCTGTGCTTCTGTATTCTACTGTATTGTCTAACCCCGGTAAACGGGATAAGTATCTTCACGAAATTCGTTTCAAAAAAACAAGAAACGAATTTCTAAGGTACTAAATTTTGCCATCTCCAAGGTCGTATCTTGAATTATACCGAACAGCTCCAGCGGATCTTCGGCTTTTCCACCTTTCGCGCCAATCAGGAGGAGATTGTCCAGACCATCCTTGCTGGCCGTGATGTCTTTGCGGTCATGCCCACTGGTGGCGGCAAGTCCCTCTGCTATCAATTGCCGGCCTCAATAATGACCGGTACCTGCCTGGTCATCAGCCCCTTGATCTCCCTGATGAAGGATCAGGTGGATGCTGCCAATGCCTTTGGCATGCAGGCCGGGCTGCTCAACTCCACCCTCTCTACCGCCGAGCAGCATGAAGTCTTGGCCCGTCTGCAGGAGGGCGCCTATGATCTGCTCTATCTCTCGCCGGAACGGCTGGCTCTACCGGGGTTTATGGAGCGTTTGCGGCGAGCTCCCCTCTCTTTTGTGGCCGTCGATGAGGCCCACTGCATCTCGGAGTGGGGCCATGATTTTCGTCCTGACTATCTGGCCCTCTCCCGCCTGAAGCAGGAGCTGCCGGGGGTGCCGCTCACCGCCTTCACCGCCACCGCCACCCATAAGGTGCAGGAGGATATCGTCCGCCGTCTGGCCCTGGCCCAGCCGCTGATGACGCGCGCCTCCTTTGACCGGCCCAATCTTTTTTATCAGGTGCAGTTGCGGGATCAGGTGAACAGTCAGATTGAGGCCGTCGTGCACGCCCATCCTGATGAGGCCGGGATCGTCTATCGATTGAGCCGCGCCGATGTCGAAAAGACGGCGGTCTGGCTGCAGAAGAAAGGGCTCAAGGCCCTGCCGTATCATGCCGGCCTGGACAACCGGATCCGTAAGCAGAATCAGGAGGCCTTTAACCGCGATGAGGTGCAGGTGGTGGTGGCCACGGTCGCCTTTGGCATGGGGATTGACAAGTCCAATGTCCGTTTTGTCATCCACGGGGATCTGCCCAAAAGCATGGAGGGCTATTACCAGGAGACGGGCCGGGCCGGCCGCGATGGTGAGCCTGCCCTCTGTCTGCTCCTCTACTCGCGGGGCGATTATTTCCGGTTGCGGCCTTTTATCGATCAGTTGGCAGACGAGCAGGAGCGTCAGGCCGGTCTGGCCCAACTGAACAGGATGATGGATTTTGCCGAGCAGCCGGTCTGCCGGAGACGGGCAGTGCTTCACTATTTTGATGAGGAGTACATGCCGGAGAATTGCGGGGCCTGTGATGTCTGTACGCATGGGGTGCAAACCGTTGATGCCAGCACTGAGGCCCAGATGGCCATGTCGGCCATCTATCGCACCGGGCAGCGTTTTGGAGCCGGCCATATTGTCGATATCGTCTGTGGGGCCAGGACGGCACGGATCAGCGCCCTTGGTCATGACCAGCTCAAGACCTACGGGGTGGGGCGGGATAAGGGGAAACGATTCTGGCGGCAGCTTCTTGACAGCATGCTCAGTCAGGACTTGCTCAAAAGTGAAGGTGAGCCCTATCCCATGCTCCATATCACGGCCGCCGGAGAGGAGGTCCTCTTTGGCCGGGCGCAATTCGTCACCCATCGGATGCTGGCAGAGAAGGGCGACAAGCCAGAATCGCAGTTGTACGATGAGCGGTTATTTGTCGTTTTGAAACAACTGCGTCGCGATATGGCGGCGGAGGCAGGAGTGCCGCCGTATGTTCTGTTTTCCGATAAGAGCCTGCATCAGATGAGTAGTCTTTTTCCGCAAACCCCTGAGGCCCTGCTGGGTATCAATGGGGTCGGGCAGATGAAGCTTGAACGCTATGGAGCCCCTTTTCTGGCGGCCATAGCAAACTATCTGGCCGATAACCCGGAGGCCTGTCAGCAGCAGGCCGAAAAAGGGGGAGCGCCAGTCACAGCACCCCCAGTTGCCCGGAAGCAAACGGGGGGCCAGACCCTTGATGAAACGTGGCGACTTGCGGAGGCGGGGGGCAGCATCGAGGAGATTGCCGCCGTGCGGGAGCTAAAGCCCTCGACTATTGCCGCCCATATTGGTGAGCTTCTGCAGCAGGGAAAGGGGCTGGATGTGGATCGTTACGTTGAGCAGGAAGTGCGAAACGCAATGACCGAACTGTTCAGGGTACACGGACTTTTTCGTCTCAAACCGATTGTGGATGGCATGGATGGCCGGGCTGGATACGAGCAGGCCCATATCGTCCGCGGGTTCCTGGTGTCTCAGGGCTGGAAGATAGAAATGGAGAAAAACGATGGATGAACTGTTTTCAGAAGCCGTTACGAAATAACCCTTAGAGTATTGACCTTTTTTCGTTACGAGTCTTTGTGCCGATCGCGGCATACTAATGTTGTTTTTTGGCATCTAACTTGGATTATTGATCGGATATTTCTTTTCGTTAAGCGCCATTTTTTTATGGGCTGCCTTGATCGGATCCAGGTCAAACTTGCTGGCCAGCATGGTGAGGTAGATCATCACGTCGCCAATCTCCTGTTCAATGTGCTCGCGGGTGGCTGCGTCTACCATTCTGCTCTCCGGGCCTTCCATCCATTGAAAGATCTCCATCAGTTCCGCCACCTCAACGCTGAGGGCCATAATCAGATTTTTGGGGGAGTGAAACTGCTGCCAATTCCGTTCCTTGACGAATTGTGTGAGGTTTGTCTGCAATTTTTTCATGATAGTAGTCTTTGTCGTGGTATTTGTTGGTGGATTCTGGTAGATTTTTTTGATTTTCACCTGTCAGTTCAGGAACATTCATTCTGGGAATGAGTAACCCATTTTTCCTTATAGCGGATATAATTTCATGAAAAATCGTTCATCTATTTTTTTCGCCTTCTTTTTTTGTGCCTTTTTGCTTTTTTCTTCCCTGGATACCGGGTTGGCCAATGGGCTGGCCCCGGTGGATATGGGCAGAAACAAGATGATTGGCTATATGATCAGCAAACAATTGCCGGGTATGCATTTCAGTGACAAGAAGATGGATGATTCCTTGAGTCGCGCCGCCTTTACTTTGTATCTGAAACAGCTTGATTTTCAGAAGCGTTTTCTGCTGCAGCAGGATGTTGATGTCCTGACCACCTATTCCCAGTTGATTGATGATGAATTGCTGCATGGCAGTGAAGTCTTGCCGCAAAAAGGTTTTGAGCTCCTGGGTATTCGTATTCAACAGGTTGAAAAGATGGTGACCGAGATTCTGGCCGCAGAGATTAATGTCAATCAGAAAGAGTCCTATGAGATTGATCCGGAAAAATTAACGTATGCCTCCAATCTGCAAGGATTACGGGAATATTGGCGCAAGATGCTGAAGGCGCAGATCCTTTCCCGGTATCTGGATGCGCTGCCTGAGCAGCAGGCGGCAAAGGAGAAGAAAAACGATGCTCTCCTGTGGAAAGAGGCCAAAGAAAGGGTGGCCAAGCAGAACAAAGAGTTCTTTCATCGCCTGCATCAGGAAACCGTGCAGGATCACTTCGATCGTTATTTTGATGCAGTGGCAAGGGCCTTTGATCCGCATACCAATTATATGCCCCCTGATAATAAGGAAGATTTTGATATCCACATGCGCGGCAGTCTGGAAGGGATTGGCGCAGTACTGCGAGAGGAGGACGGGTATATCAAGGTTGTGTCCATTATTCCCGGAAGCGCTTCGGCCAGACAGGGACAGCTTGAGGCGGAGGACAGTATCCTTGAGGTGGCCCAGAAAAATAGTGATCCAGTAGAAATTACTGATATGCGCCTGCGGGATGCCGTTCGCTTGATTCGAGGTCCCAAGGGTAGCGAAGTCCGTCTGACCGTCAAGAAGCCGGATGGAGTGAAGGTGGCGATCTCTCTGGTCAGAGAAGTGGTTCAGATTGAAGAGACTTTTGTGAAATCGGCGCCTCTTGATACCCCGGCTGGAGGGAAAATTGGGTACATCATGATCCCCAGTTTCTATCGTGATTTTGAAGGGTCAAAGAACGGGAAAGAGGCCAGAAATTGTACGGATGATACCAGGAAGGCCATCGAGGATCTGAAGAAGGAGGGAATCAATGGTCTGATTCTTGATCTGCGCAATAATGGGGGCGGCTCTCTGGTGGATGCGGTTGATACCGCTGGTCTTTTTATCAAGATTGGGCCGGTTGTGCAGGTGAAAAACAGTTCTGGCGTGCAGCGGATTCTCAGCGATGAAGATCCGGCGATTGTTTATGATGGCCCTCTGGTGGTTCTGGTGAATCAGTTTTCTGCCTCGGCCTCGGAGATTGTGGCGGCGGCGCTGCAGGACTACGGGCGGGCGGTGATTATAGGCGGCAAGCATACCCACGGCAAGGGAACGGTGCAGACCCTGGTGGATATGAATGAAAATATTCCTTCCTTGCATCTGCGCACCTATGATGATTTAGGGGCGTTGAAGGTAACTATTCAGAAATTTTACCGGGTGAATGGCGGCTCGACTCAATACAAGGGCGTGGAGCCGGATATTGTGCTGCCGAGCCTGTTTCAATATCTGAAATCAGGCGAACAGTATATTGATTACTCTCTGCCATGGGATCAGGTGGCGTCAACACCCTTTGTCAGATACAGTGGTAAAAAGATTGATCTAGATCGGCTGATTGCGGCCAGCAAACGGCGGGTTGAGTCCGATTCAGGGCTGCAGGCCATTGCCGATGAGGCGAAAAAGGCGGAAGAACGAAGTAAGGACACTGTGGTGTCACTGCAGTTAAGTGATATGAAAAAGAAGCGTGAAGAGGCGGATCTGGCCAGAAAGAAAATAGGCTCTCATTATCGAAAATATCGTGTGGAACAGGATGGAGAGATGGGGGAAGAGACGGAAAAAAATGCCAAGAAGGGAGATGACCGGCTGAAATGGCAGGAGGAAGTGAAGGATGACCCCTATATTGGTGAGGCCACGCGGGTGTTGGTCGATATGGCCCATCCCTAAGTGTTGTCCTGCCCAAATGAGATAAGTAGGCCACTTATAAGTTATCTGCTAGACGCCACTCAAAGAAACAACCGTAAAAGATTGGCTGTTTCTTTGAAGCGGCATAAGGTGCCGTTATGAAATAAGCCAAAATGCACTGCTTATTTCATAATGGCACCTAAAAAAATGTTGATTAACAGAAAAAAAAATGATAAAGCTCGGGGCTTATGAATGACTATTCATTTAATGGATGGCTTAGGGGCTGCGAATGGCAGAGGACTGGTGATGAATGAAACTTGATGAGGCGTTTAGAAATTATAGGGAAAAGATTGTTGACAGGTGGGTTGAATACACCTTGTCCACCTATAAATCCTCATCCTTTTTTATAAAAGAAAAGGATAAATTCGCTAATCCCGTGGGCGGTAATACCCGAGAGGCTCTGGATGCCTTGTTCGGTCTGCTTGCCAAGAATGCTGATCCCCAAGAGTTTGTCGCTCCCCTGGAGCAGATTATGCGTATTCGCGCCATACAGGAGTTCGCGGCTTCTGTGGCAGTCGGGCCGATTCATGCGGTCAAGCATATTACCCGCGAGATTCTGAGCAAAGACAAGGAGAGATGTCATCTTGTTCAGGATCTGTATGATTTTGAGTTTGCGGTTGATCTTGCCGTACTTGCCGCCTTTGACCTGTACATGCAATGCCGGGAGCGGTTGTATCAGGTTCGAATTCAGGAAATAAAGACCGGCAATTATATTCTTACTGACAGCAAATGTCCGACGAATTTGCTGAAAACCAATATTCAGGAGTCTCTGAAGACTGTTGAGAACCATTAACTGGGGCTGGCCGGAAGGGGGGGTTCTTCCGTGGCGGTTTCCAACACTGTTCAATTTGAAGCGAGGTAAGAAATGAAGTACGCCTTCTCATTCCTGGCAGTCATTGCTCTGATTTTGATTGCAGGGCTAGGATCCCAGATACCGGGCATGCAATACTTTTTTGGTGTTGCCATACCGTATCTGGCCATTATGCTCTTTGTCGGTGGTTTTGTTTACAGAGTCATGCAATGGGCTAAATCACCTGTTCCTTTTTCTATTCCCACCACCTGTGGTCAAGGTGCTTCGTTGGACTTCATCAAGCAGGATAAGCTTGACTGTCCGAGCAAGACCTCAGAGGTTGTGGCCAGGATGTTTCTGGAGATTTTTCTCTTCAGGTCGTTATTTCGGAATACCAAGTCCGAGATCCATGACGGGCCAAAAATCTCCTACGAATCATCGAAGTGGTTGTGGCTTTTTGCCCTGCTTTTTCATTATTCGTTTCTGCTGATCGTGATCAGGCATATGCGTCTTTTTATCGATCCCATTCCTTTCTGGTTGTCTGCCATTGAGGGCGTTGATTCCATGTTGCAGATTGGTGCACCCACCCTCTATCTTTCGAGTGTGGCACTTCTGGGCGGGATTGCTCTTCTCTTTGGACGTCGTCTTGTCAATCCGCATGTCCGTTATATCTCATTGAACAACGATTATTTTCCGCTGGTGCTTATCTTTGCTATCGGTCTGACCGGCATCCTGATGCGTTATTTCCTGCGCACCAATATTGACATCATCAACATCAAGAATCTGGCAATGGGACTGGTGACTTTTTCTCCGGTGATCACTGTCAAGATCGGGGCTATTTTCTATATCCATCTCTTTCTGGTCTCCACCCTGCTTGCCTATTTCCCTTTCAGCAAGCTGATGCATATGGGGGGCGTGTTTATGAGTCCCACCCGGAATATGGCCAATGACAGTCGGGCAAAACGACATATCAATCCCTGGAATGATCCGGAGATTAAACCCCATTCCTATGCCGGATACGAGGATGAGTTCAGAGAGTTTATGGTGGATGCGGGTATCCCGGTTGAAAAAGAGTTGTCAGCCGCAAAGGATGAAGCGTGAAATTGCCTACACCCAAAACTAGCTTATAAGGATACATGACGATGGCCGTTCCAAAATTAGAACAATTATCGAAAAGCGTAGTGCAGGGGCCGTCCTTGGCAACAGGAGCTGTGCCCACCAAGGACTGGATGGATATCCCTGCGATCTTCAAACCGGGCAATTATGCCTATCCGGCCAAACAGGAAAAGGTCGCATACCTGAACAGTCAGAAGGATCTGCACTTTCCTAATGCTCGTGAGTGGTCTCCAGAGGATGATGACTGGAAGCTTCCCGAAGACTGGAAGGATATTATCCTCAAAGGATTGAAAGAGCGCCTGGATAAATTTCGCTCCCTGAAGATCTTTATGGATTGCTGTGTCCGTTGCGGGGCATGCGCTGACAAGTGTCACTTTTTCCTCGGAACCGGGGATCCCAAAAACATGCCGGTTTTGCGGGCTGAGCTGCTCAGGTCCGTTTACCGCAATGATTTTACTCTTGGCGGCAAGTTGTTGGGTGCAATGGCTGGTGCTCGAGAGATGACCGTTGGTGTGCTCAAAGAGTGGTTCATGTACTCATACCAATGCACTGAGTGTCGCCGGTGTTCCGTTTTCTGTCCTTACGGCATTGATACTGCCGAGGTTACCATGATGCTTCGCGAGTTGCTGCATCTGGTGGGGGTGGGTATAAACTGGATCCTGGAGCCAGCCTCAAACTCCAATCGTACCGGTAACCATATGGGGTTACAGCCCCATACCTTCAAGGATAATGTCGATTTCCTTGCCGATGATGTCGAGAACCTTACTGGCGTAAAGATCAATCATTCATTTAACCGCAAGGGGGCAGAGGTTCTGTTCATTACCCCTTCTGCGGATGTCTTTGCCGAACCGGGTCTCTATACGGCCATGGGGTATCTGCTTCTCTTTGAGCATATCGGCTTGGACTACACCTGGTCAACCTATGCCTCCGAGGGTGGAAACTTTGGGTTGTTCACCAACAACGAGTTGATGAAGAAGCTCAATGGCAAGATGTATGCAGAGGCCAAGCGCCTGGGAGTAAAATATATCATCGGTGGTGAATGCGGTCACATGTGGCGCGTTGTTCATCAATATATGGATACGATGAATGGTCCCGCTGATTTTATGGAGGTGCCAAAGTCATCTATTACCGGGACCACATTTAACAATGCGGCCTCAACCAAGATGGTGCATATTAGCGAGTTTACAGCGGATTTGATCAAAAATGGCAAACTGAAACTTGACAAGAGCCGGAATGCTCATGTCAAGGCAACCTTCCATGATTCCTGCAACCCGGCTCGGGCCATGGGGCTCATTGATGAGCCTCGCTATATCCTCGATCATGTCTTGGATAACTGGGTAGAGATGCCGGAAAATACCATTCGCGAGCAGACTTTTTGTTGTGGATCCGGTACCGGTTTGAATACTGATGAAATCATGGAACTCAGGATGCGTTCCGGGCTGCCACGGGCCAATGCGGTGAAGCATGTGATTGACAAGCATGATGTCAACACCTTGTCCTGTGTGTGTGCCATTGACCGTGCCACATTGACTTCACTTATGAATTACTGGAATCCAGGATGCAATGTGTGCGGCGTCTCTGAGCTTGTAGGGAATGCCCTGGTAATGGATGGTGAGAATCGACAAGAACTTGATGAGGGTCTCAGGACCTTAGTCTAAACCGGACCAGAACGGAGGAAATTGTATAATGTATAATAAAGGAACAATCATACCAGGACTGATTATTTTCGTCCTCTTTGTGACCTTCCCTATCTGGTTTAATGGTTTGAAGGCGGGTACCCTGCCAAAACCTGAGTTACCACCGGGTGGAGAAAAAAAATGTGTTATGCCTGTTGAGTATATGCGGGCCAACCATATGCAGCTCTTGAATGAGTGGCGGGATAATGTTCTGCGTGACGATAACCGGACGGTTGTCACGGTTGAAGGCAAAAAATACCGTAAGGGCTTGCAGATGGCTTGTATGCAGTGTCATAGCAATAAAGAAAAGTTTTGTGATAATTGCCATGCCTATACCGCTGTAAAACCATATTGTTGGGATTGTCATCTGACTCCCAAGGAAGCAGCATTGAAGGAGGAAACCCACTAATGGATAAGCAAAGAAGAAAATTCCTCAAGATCGCAGGCGCAACGGCGCTTGCAGGGATCGGGGCCCCGGCTCTTGTCAGGCTGACCTCTTCAACTGCCCTTGCTTCTGAGCATGGTGCCGCTGTTGAAGGACATGCGGCTGAGGCTGCCGCCCATGGGGCTCATGTCGAGGCGGTTCCGCAGGGAGTACGTCTGGGCATGGTTATTGATATGCGCAAGATTACGGAACAGCCGGAACTGCTTGATCACGCCATTGCTGCCTGTAACAACGCCCATAATATTCCGCAGTTTGACAACCGGAAGAGTGAGATAAAATGGATCTGGAAGGCTCCTTTTGAAAATGTTTTTCCGGGAGAGTCTTCTTATCATTTAGCAAAAAAAGTTGAGAAAACAGATTTTGCCGTCATGTGTAACCATTGTGATGATCCACCATGCGTTCGTGCTTGTCCTACACAGGCCACCTTTAAAGTGAAGGAAAATGGTATTGTGGCCATGGACTTCCATCGTTGTATTGGCTGTCGTTTTTGTATGGCGGCCTGTCCGTACGGGGCGAGAAGTTTCAATTGGGAAGATCCTCGGCCCTATATTAAAAAATATAATAAGGATTTTCCGAGTCGTATGCGGGGAGTTGTTGAGAAATGTAACTTCTGCGGCGAGCGTCTGGCCCTGGGGCAGGAACCTGCCTGTGTAGAGGCCTGCAAGGGAACGGGGGCCATGGTTTTTGGTGATCTGAATGATGCGAAGTCAGAGATCAGACAGGTTCTTGATAAGGAGTTTACTATCCAGCGGAATCCTTCACTGGGTACGAAACCGTCAGTCTTTTACATAGTGTGAGGAAGTCATGATTGAAAAAACACTCAAAGGCAAACCAGCCTATTGGATCTGGCTTGCATTTTTAGGAATGTTCATGGCTGTAGGTGTTGCCTGTTATGCGCGGCAATATCTCTTCGGCCTTGGATTGACGGGTATGAGCCGTGATGTCTCATGGGGGCTTTATATCTCCCAGTTTACCTTTTTGGTTGGTGTCGCCGCCGGAGGGGTTATGCTGGTTTTGCCTTATTATGTCCATAATTATAAGGTGTTCGGCAAGATCACGATTCTTGGTGAGTTTCTGGCTATCGCTGCCATCACCATGTGTCTGCTCTTTATCATGGCCGATCTGGGACAGCCTCTCCGGGCCTTGAACGTGGTGCTCCATCCGACACCCAGTTCCATGCTCTTTTATGACATGATAGTTCTGAATGGTTATCTGTTTCTTAATATCCTCTGTGGCTGGGTGATCCTTACCGCCGAGAGAAAACAGGTGCATCCCCCTAAGTGGATATATTTCTTTGTTTATCTGTCCATCCCTTTTGCTGTTTCCATCCACACAGTGACCGCTATGCTTTACTGTGGTCTGCCTGGACGGCATTTCTGGCTGTCAGCCATTATTGCCCCACGCTTTTTGGCGTCGG
>CAITDH010000026.1 GCA_903891045.1 uncultured Desulfobulbaceae bacterium
CAGCTTGCCGTCAGCGCCTCCATCATGATCCCCCGCTTCTCCTGATCGCCAATCATGGCATCGGTCGGCAGTTTGGTCTCTTTGGCCTTCCACACCTCACGTCCAAGATTACAGATAATGGGCACCTGCAGTTTTTCATCCTGCTGAATGAGTGCGGCCATGCGGATACGCTCCATGACCGAATAGGTATACTCAATACCATAGCCAAGGGCACCCACAGAGGGATCCATCAGCACCGTTTCGAGGGAAACGCCCAGGTTCTGGAGGAGGATATTCAACTGCTTGGCCAGATTCACATCAATGGGAGAGGCGGCGACGATGGCATGCTGAAAGGCCATGGCCGTGGCGCCGATGGCCCGATAATTGGCGTCCTCAAGCGGGGCGAGACAGACTTTCTTGTTGCCGATAACCGAGGTCAGATCCCGCAGGGTTTCGGTATCCTTCTCATTATTTCCACATCCCCAGATGATGATCGGCACCTCGACCGCCTCGATGACCTGGGCGGCAATCTTGGCCGCATCAGCGGCAGAACGATTCATGCCGTTGGGATCGGTGGAGACAAGAGAGATATTGATGGCCTCGGCGCCATATTCCTTGATACACTTCTGGGCCCAGGCAACCGGATTATCCATGACATCGGTGAAGTGGCGGGACAGGGTCTCAGGCCAGTCTTCAGGTCTTGAATCGAGAACATCCATGGCAATCAGGGACTTATGGGGTTGCTTGCCTTCAAAGAGATGAAACGGCATGGAAGCGCCACCACCGACGGTAATGGTATGATCACCATTACCAAGAACGGTCTCCCGGATGACTCCGGTATATTTTTCCTTGTAGGATTTTTCATCCACCTTGGTTGCGCGCTCGGCAAGAGTCGATTTCTCAAGGGCCAAAGCGGCCACTGCAAAATCAGCGCTGGCTGTTGAAGCTGCCGGCTGAACGACAGACTTGGCAGCTTCCTCCGCCTTGACCTTGGCGGCCTCGGCAGCAGCTTTGGCCTTTGCCTCTTCTTCAGCCTTGGCTTTGGCAGCATCAGACGCGGCCTTTTCTCTGGCAGCCTCTTGCGCCTTGGCCTGAGCAGCAGCCTCTTCCTCAGCCTTGGCTTTGGTGGTATCAGCCACGGCCGTTTCTCTGGCCGCAGCTTCTTGCGCCTTTGCCTGGGCAGCAACCTCTTCCAGTGCCTTGGCCTGGGCCTCCGCCTTCATCTTTGCCTCTGCCGCGGCCTTGGCGGCATCAACAGCCGCTGTATCCACTTTCGGAGCTGCCGCAGGAGCGGCAGACACAGGAGTTACTGCCGCCTTTTCCGGTTCACGATTGAGAATGGCATGGACACCGGCAAAACTGGTGATGGCCGCAAACTGCTCATCGGACAGACCATAGGCCTTTTTCAGGGCCGCCAGCCCTTGATTCATGGCCTCCAAGGCCATGACCCGCTCTTTTTCATTCATCTCATGCTCTCCTGCGTCATCTATTGCGCCCGTCGGCACAGTTGTTCCCATCATAATCGTATCAGCCGCAGCCACCTGAGTGCCACCCGCGCTCGGCACCACAGCCTGGGCCTTCATTATCAACGCTTCCGCCTCTCGGCGGGCAGTAGCAACAATCGCCTCTGCCTCCGCTCTGGCCTTGGCAAGTACTTCCTCCATACCAACAGCCTGAATCTGAATGGACTCCCGGCTCTCTTCTTTTGGGGTCACAGCAGCAGCCGTTTCATCCATGATGGATGGACGGGGCAGCAGACCGGCCCGTTTGAGGATCTCCGGCACCGCGCTTTCCCATTCAATGGCCATGACATGGACACCGGCAACACCCTTGATCTCCTTGACCTGACGGATAATATCCACACAGATGTTGATCCCTTCCTCCTGCTTGTCCTTGGCATCCTGCATGCGCCGGATCACCTCATCAGGCACATCCATGCCGGGTACGGAGCTCTTCATATACCGGGCCATGCCCAGTGACTTGGGAGGGGTGACACCGGCCAGGATATAGACCTTTTCATCCAGCCCGAGGTCACGAACCATCTCCATGAACCGGGTGAATTTTTCAACATTATAGATGATCTGGGTCTGGATAAAATCAGCACCGGCGGCCACCTTTTTACCTAAGCGGACTGCCCTGTACTCAAAGGGATAGGCAAAGGGATTGGCGGCAGCACCAAGGAAGAGCCGGGGCTCATTGCTCTTGATTTCCTCACCGCACTGAAATTGTTTTTCATCCCGCATGGCCTTGACCATGCCCAACATCTGGATGGAGTCCATATCAAAGACCCCTTTTGACCCAGGATGATTACCGAATTTCTGATGATCACCAGTCAGACAGAGCAGGTTTTTCAAGCCAAGGGCCTGCGCGCCCAGGATATCCGACTGCATGCCGATCCGGTTCCGGTCGCGACAGGTCATCTGGATCACCGGCTCAACCCCTTCATTCAGGGTAATCAAGCCGGCAGCAATGGATGACATGCGGACAATTGCCGTCTGGCAATCGGTGATATTCACCGCATCGACATGACCTTTCAACAGGCGTGCCTTTTCCCGCACCACCTCAGGGTTCCCATTTTTAGGAGGCCCCAGTTCACCTGTTACCGCGAACTCTCCCGCCTTCAACACCCTTTCAAGATTACTCCCCGATTTCATCGGACGCGCTCCTCCATCAGAAAAACTCACTTAATTCGTAACAATCAGTTGCCAGGCACGCCGGGCGCACCCTGCTTTCAGCTTTTTATTTTTGCCCGCAGCCCACGCCTGGAATACCAGTGGTCAGATCGCGGCGCATCCCCATATCGAAGAGGACACGATCCTGCTTCTTGTTGATGCCCAAGGCCTCACGCTTCTCATCAATAGCCTTGATCATCTTGTGGGCCAATTTAACAGGGTCTTCTTCGTAATCCCAGCAGGCCCCATACTCTTCCTTCATTCCATCAAGGAGATACTTGTTAAAGGCCTTGGCGCCGGTAACCGGCAGGTTCTGGAACACGACATGGG
>CAITDH010000027.1 GCA_903891045.1 uncultured Desulfobulbaceae bacterium
CTGCCATTCTATAAGAGAAAGTTCTGGCATCTTCATAACGAGACCTCCTTGTTGGGGTTGGTTTCTTGGTCTTGTTAAGAAGATAATCATTCAACTGAAAATAGGGCAGAGCCATATTCTCAAAAGAGAGAAACAGGGCTAGAAAAACATGGGTGCAGAAAATAGTGAGTAGAGGGATTTTAAGAACAGGAAGGAGGAATCCCAGACTGTGCAGATGATCCGCATAGGTCAGAAAAGTGGTTTTGTCCAGTAGTGAAGTGCTGTTGCCGACAAGATGGACCAGGAGAAGAGACATAGAAAAGCACCGCTTGTGGTTATGAGTGCTTTCTTACCAATGGAAGATGAGAGTGTTTGGAAGATCAGGCCCATGATGTATTTCATTCTCCTTTTTATTTGTACAAAGAGCGGTAATATAACAAGGGAGACATCTCTCTCAATTGTGGAATCAATGACTGGATGTTCACTATAAAGCAGTGAAATTCATTAATCCCCTATGTTTTTGATGTATTGAGTAGTGTGTCTCCCTGTTCCCTTAACCTTAATGTTTGAACGAGCGCTGGCCGGTGAACATCATGGCGACTTTGGGATTGGCCTCGTTGCAGGCCTGGATGGTCTCAAAGTCGCGCATGGAGCCGCCGGCCTGGAGAATGGCGGTGACCCCCTGTTGGATCCCCACATCGGCGCCGTCCCGGAAGGGGAAGAAGGCGTCTGAGATCATCACTGAGCCGGGCAGTCCGGCGCGATCGGCCTGGACCTTGGCGTCGATTTCCTCCTGGTCTGTCTTGTCCCGTTTGCCCTGGGCGATCTGCAGGGCTAGGTCGGCGTAGGGGATTTTGTACTGATCAAAGCAGAGGATGTCGGCGTATTTGATATAGGCCTTGTGGACGGCGATCTCGGCCACGCCCACCCGGTCCTGTTCGCCGGTGCCGATGCCCACGGTGCAGCCGTCCTTGACATAGAGCACCGAATTGGAGGTGACCCCATGCTCCACGGCCCAGCCGAAGATCATGTCAGCAATCTCTTGCTGGGTCGGGGTGCGGTCACAGGTGAAGCTCTCGCCTTTCCAGGTGGCGGTGGCCGGCTTCAGGTCGTCGAGGGTGCGGATGGAGTTGACCGCCGACTGCTGGGCGATGATGCCGCCGTCGATCAGGCTCTTGAAGTCCACGAAACGGAATTTTTCAAACTCGGCCAAACGGTCGATGCGGGTGATCTCGATCACCCGCAGGTTCTTGCTTTTCTTCAGAATTTCCAGACTGCCCTCTTCAAAGGAGGGGGCGCAGACCACCTCCAGATAGTTTTGTGACAGCAGGGTGGCGGTCTCGTTGTCGCAGGGACGGCTCATGATCACCGCTCCACCGAAGGCGGCGATGCGGTCACAACGGTTGGCGCGGTCAAAGGCGTGGGCCAGGGTGTCGCCGTAAGCGGCGCCGCAGGGGTTGTTGTGTTTGAGGATGACCGCGGCCGGCCTGTCCATGAGATATTTGAGGATATTGAGACCGTTATCGATGTCGGTGAGGTTGATCTTGCCGGGATGCTTGCCCACCTGGAGCATGTCTTCGACGCGGATTCCCGAGACCAGGCCGTTGTCGGGCTCGATGAAGGAGCATTCGCCCAGGGTCAGGTTGCCGTTGACCAGTTCATAGAGGGCGGCCTCCTGATCCGGGTTCTCGCCGTAGCGCACCCCCCGCTCGTCAATGGAACCGTCTTCCTGCTTGATCCCCCAGGTTCGCTTGCGATAGACCAGTTTCTGGTCGCCGAAGGAGATGGTCATATCCATGGGGAAGTGATCGCCCAGGATGGTGGTGTACATTTTTTTCAGATCGCTCATGATCGCTCCCTATGGGTTGAAAAGTGATGGTCTTGTATAAAAAAATCAACTTTGAAATGCGCTGTCCCAGTCCTTGCTGACTGGATCAAAGCCCTTGGCGGCTATGGCCAGGATGACCTCTTCCACGCTTCGCTCGTCGCCGACGCTGAACTGCTCGCCGTCCGTCTGCTCGGGATGGGAGTAGCCGCCGGGGGCGGTGCAGGAGCCGGCTGAGTAGCGGGTGGGCCCCAGGCCCAGCATCCCGTCCCGGTAGCGTGCCTCTTCCCGGGTGGAGAGGAGAAGGCCCACATCCGGATCAAAGAGGCGCAGACTAAAGATGAGCTGGCTCAGGTTCTGTTCCGAGACCGGCACCAGCGGCTCGAAGGCCCCGGCGGCAGGACGCAGACGCGGGAAGGAGACGGTGACGCCGGTGCTCCAGAAGTTCTTGCGCAGCCAGGCCAGATGCAGGCCAAGGGCCAGTCCTTCCGCCCGCCAGTCGGTCAGACCGAGCAGGGCCCCGATGCCGACCTCGCGCATCCCGGCGGCTGCCACTCTGGCCGGGGTTTCGAGGCGGTAGTGATAATCGGCCTTTTTGCCGGAGAGATGGACCTGCTTGTACATCTCCGGGTCGTAGGTCTCCTGATAGACCGCCACGGCGGTGATGCCGGCCTTGAACAGCCGGGCGTAGTGGGCGGTGGACAACGGTTGGACCTCGATGGAGACGGCGGCAAATCTGCCCCGTAAACGGAGGGCGATGGCCTCCAGATATTCCACATCAACGGCGTTTTCTGCTTCGCCTGAAACGAGCAGGATATGCTGAAAGCCACGGCCATGGAGGATTTCCGCCTCGGCCTCGGCCTCGTCGAGCGTCAGGCATCTCCGGGCAATGCGGTTGCTGGCGGAGAAGCCGCAATAGGCGCAGCGGTTGGTGCAGTAATTGGAGAGATAGATCGGGGCATAGAGCTGGGTGGTTTTACCAAAACGCTGGGCGGTGAGGAGCGCTGAACGGCGGGCCATCTCCGGGAGCATCGGTTCGGCCGCGGGCGAGATCAGCGCTGCCAGATCATGGATGGTCGGGTGTTTGCTGTTCAGGGCCTGTTCCACATCCGCCGTTGTTCGGCTCTGGATGAGTTGCTGGAGCTGCTGGAAATCAGGAAGGGTAAAGGGGGTCATGCCAGGAATCCCAGGTCGGTGGCCAGGGTGCCTGTCAGCGGCGACGAGGCCTGGGCCTGTTTACTGCGGTTGCCCATGCCGGCAACAAAGGCAGTGCGGCCGGCCTCGACTGCCTGGGCAAAGGCGCGGGCCATGGCCACCGGGTCACCGGCCACCGAGATGGCCGTGTTGACCAGCACCGCGTCGGCCCCCATCTCCATGGCGAGAGCCGCATGCGAGGGGGCGCCGATCCCGGCGTCCACCACCACCGGCACCCGGGCCTGGTCAATGATGATCTCGATCTGGAAGGCGGTGAGGATACCCTGATTGGTGCCGATGGGTGAGCCCAGGGGCATGACCGCTGCCGCGCCCACGTCCTGCAACCGCAGGGCGAGGATGGGGTCGGCGTTCATGTAGGGCAGGACGATGAATCCGGCCCGCACCAGTTCCTCGGTGGCCTTCAGGGTCTCTATCGGATCCGGCAGCAGGGTGCGGGGGTCCGGGGTCACCTCCAGCTTGAGCCAGCTGGAGCCGGAGGCTGCCCGCGCCAGATGGGCCAGACGAATCGCCTCTTCGGCGTTTCTGGCCCCGGAGGTGTTGGGCAGAAAGACGCATTTGTCCCGGTCAAGGGCGCTCATGATATCGTCCTCCGGGTTGTCCAGATCGACCCTCCGCAGGGCCACGGTCACCATCTCGGTGCCGGATGCCGCAATGGCCTCTCTCATCACTGTTGACGAGGAAAATTTGCCGGTGCCAAGAAAGAGCCGGGAGTTGAAGGTATGTCCGCCAATTATCAACATGGTATGGTCGGCATGTCAGCCGCCTCCTACAAATCGGATGAGTTCCACCTGGTCATTGTCCTGGAGACAAACAGTCGCATAACAGTCTGGCTGAATAATGGTTTTATTCAGTTCAACAACCACGGACGTGGGTGGGACACTCAGCTCCTGCAGGAGTGTGGCCACGGTCATTGAATCAGGGATGGTTTTGGGGCTGCCGTTCAGATGGATCTGCATCACTCAATGATTACTGGAAAAGAAAAAAGATAACCGCTTTGCCGTCATGCCGATGTCTTCAGGGGCTGATGGCAAGCGGAGGAATTCCTAAAATATCCATCTTAATCCGATAATACTGACTTGCCAATAGTGTTTTGCGGTAGTCAGCAATTCACCCGTTTCAATTTGACATGTTCTGAGCATCTATGCGAAGATTAAAGGCAGGTGTTGGCAAATGGGGAAAGAGCAGATTCGTGAGTTAAGAGAGGGCATATGGTTACAGGGCGGTGCTGCATGAGGAATCGTCCTGGTGTCACATTTTGAGCAAAATCGGAGGTTATTATGTCGCAAACATGTCGGCAGCTGAAAAGAATCTCTATCGTGGCCATCGCCCTTGTGGGTGCCATTGTCCTGATCGGCGGCAGCCATGGCGAAGCCCTTGCCGAGTCAGGCGGTGCCTCGCCGGAAACTGTCACCATCTGCCAGGGCGGCGCACCCGGGATCCCGCTGTTGCTGACTCAGGAGAAGGGGTTGTTTGCCGCAGAAGGGGTGGCGGTCACTCTCAAAAAATACCGGACCGGCACCGAGGGCTTTGAGGAATTTTTTAAAGGCGAGTGCGATCTGGCAGCCATCAGCGAGACCTCTGCTGTCCTCAAGAGTTTTGAGCGCCAGGATTTCAGTATCCTGGCCACGACTGCCACTTCGGACAACTCCGGGAGGATCCTGGCAAGCAGGAAAAGCGGCATCACCACGCCTCAAGACCTCAAGGGAAAGCGCATCTTCGTCTTGAAGGGCTCTTCCAACCACTTTTTTCTCGATATGTTTCTGGCCAAAAACGGCCTGTCGAACAAGAATGTCACCGTGATTTTAACCCCCGTGCCGGATGTCTCCGCAGCCTTTGCCGATGGGAGCATCGATGCCTTCTGCGCCACCGAGGTGGTGATCGACAAGCCGATGAAGGCGTTGGGAAAGGAGGCGGTGGTCTTTGATTCTCCCGGGCTGTGCCTGGTCTCTTTCCACCTGGTGGCCAAGAACAGCCTTGTCACGACCAGGCCCGATATGGTCAAAAAGGTCCTCGCCGCCCTGTTGAAGAACGAGGAAAGCATCAAGAAGGACCGGGCCTCGGCGGTCAAGGCGGCAGCCGCGGCCCTTAATATCGAAGAGCAGGTCATGGGGGACATATGGGATAACTACCGATGGCAGGTCGATCTCTCCCAGGCCCTGCTCCTCTCCCTTGAACAGGAGGCCCGGTGGGCCATTGATTCCGGATTGACGAACAAGAGCCGCATTCCCAATTACCTCGACTTCATCCACCGGGATGCGCTGTTCTCGCTCAGGTCGGAAGCAGTTACCATGCTGAAGTGAGGTGACCGGTGACCATCAAGGCAAAACTCCGGACCATAGCGCTCTTGCCGCTGCTTGGTTTTATCACGGCCATCGCCGTCCAGTCTTGGACCTCTGGCGTCATTGACCGCCTTTACGCAAAGGCGAAGGTGGCCGATGGTATTTCCCAGACGACTCTGTCCCTTGTCAGCCTGACCTATGAGTACGGTATTAACCGGGGTGAGCGGGCCGCAATCCAGTGGAGCCGCCAGTACGCTGAGGCGGAGCGGATTCTGCAGGATATTCCTGATGTCATCGGCACCTCCGCTTATGATCCGCACTTTGAGGAGCTGCGCCGACTCCTGCAGAAATCGCAAACGATGTTCTCCGCGCTCCGGGACTATGACAGCCGCCTGGAAAAAGATGGCAGGCCCGAACTGGTAACGGTGCTCAGGAACAATATGGTCAACCGGCTCATCCTCGAGCTGCAGACTGTGACGCCCCTGATAGAAAAAATACATGCCGGAATCGACGAAACCATGAAGCGCTTCGTTCGTTACGGATCGCTGTTGACCATGGGGATTGTCCTGTCGCTGGCCCTCTCCCTTCTGGCCCTTACGTTCTGGGTCATCCGCGGGATCACCCGTTCCCTGTCCAGCTTCCAGATGGGTATCGAGGCGGTGGCCGGCGGCGACCTCGGGTTTCGCGTCAATCTTGCAACCGGGGATGAACTCGGGGGTCTGGCCCGCGGATTTGACGAGATGACGGAGACGCTCGCCAGGGTGACGGTTTCCCGTGATGAGCTCGCCACAGAAATCACCGAACGCAGGCAGGCGGAAGAGAAGCTGGCCGCAAGTGAGGCGAAGCTTATTGATGCGCAACGTCTTGCCCATCTTGGCAGCTGGGAGCTGGATCTTACCTCCAATGCCCTCCGCTGGTCGGACGAGATCTACCGGATCTTTGAGATCGACCCCAAGGTCTTCGGGGCCTCCTATGAGGCCTTTCTCGATGCCATTCATCCCGAGGACCGGGCAATGGTGAATCAGGCCTATACCCATTCCCTGGAGACAAAAACGCCTTATGAGATAGAGCATCGCCTGCTGATGGAGGATGGCAGGATCAAGTTCGTGCACGAACGGTGTGAAACCCATTTTGACGGCGGCGGCAAACCTCTGCGTTCCCTGGGGACGGTTCAGGACATTACCGGACGCAGGCAGGCCGAGGAGAAGATTAAAACGCTCAATGAGGAACTCGAGCTGCGTGTTGTCGACCGCACCTGCGACCTGGAAGCGAAAACCATGGAGGTGGAGGCGACCCAGCGGGCCCTGATGAATATCGTCGAGGATCTCAACCACAAGAGCATGGAACTCGAGGGGGCCAACCTCAAACTGCAGGATCTCGACCGCCTCAAGTCCATGTTCATCGCCGCCATGAGCCATGAACTGCGCACGCCCCTGAACTCGATCATCGGCTTTTCCTCCATTGTCCAGGAGGAGTGGCTCGGCCCCCTGAACCAGGAACAGAAGGAAAAACTGGCCATTGTCCTGCGCACCGGCAAGCATCTGCTGTCGCTGATCAACGATCTCATCGATGTCTCAAAGATCGAGGCGGGAAAGGTGGAGATTGCCGAGGATGAATTTGACCTCCACGACCTGATCGTTGAAGCGGCAGCACTTTCGGAGGCCGACCTCGCGAATCGGGGGATCACGCTGCAGGTAGAATCTATTCATCTGATCCTCCATGCCGATCGGAGGCGGCTCTATCAATGCGTGGTCAACCTGCTTGGCAATGCTGCCAAATTCACCCGGCAGGGAATGATCACCGTCAAGGCCGAGCTCGTCCGGGCCCCCGATGCCCAGCCTGGACAGGAACAGGTGGTCATCTCGGTCACGGATACGGGCATCGGCATTCGGGAGGAGGATCTGCCCAAACTCTTCTGCTCCTTTGTCCGGCTGACCTTGCCCGAGGACATGCAGGTCAAGGGAACCGGTCTGGGGCTCTATCTGGTGAAGAAGATTGTCACCGATGTCCTTGGCGGCACGGTGAGCGCCACGAGTGTGTATGGTCAGGGCAGCGAGTTTTGCCTGACCGTGCCTGTAAAGTAAATCAGTAAGCTTATGGGAGGTTGCAGCATGAAACGAGTACTGGTGGTGGAAGACAATGCGGACAACCTGGAACTCATCCGCCTCGTTCTGGTGCGGAGCGGCTATGAGGTCTTGGCCGCGCCAACCGGCGAAGAAGGGGTGGCCCTGGCGCTGAGCGAGCACCCTGATTTTATCCTCATGGACATCAACCTGCCGGGAATCGACGGGCTGGAGGCCACCAGAAGGATCCGGGACTCTGAGTCCAATGGCTCGATACCGATCATCGCCATCACCTCCAATGCCATGCGCGGCGACATGGAGCAGGTGCTGGTGGCCGGCTGCAACGGCTATTTCGAGAAACCCATCGATCCCCTGCGGATCATGGACGATATTCACGCTATCCTCAGGAGGATGGGACGATGAAGATACTGGTGGTGGACGATAACCCGGATGACCTGCTGCTGCTGCGCCTGGTGGTCGAACGGGCCGGCCATGAAGCGATTGAGGCGGTTAACGGGCAGCAGGGGTTCGAGCTTGCGGCCGCGCACCGGCCGGATCTGATCATCTCCGATGCCCTGATGCCGGTGCTGGACGGTTTTAACTTTTTAAAAAAGCTCAAGGAGGATGCCGTCCTCAAGGCCATCCCCTTCATCTTTTATTCCGCCACCTACAAGGCGGACAAAGATCTGGCCTTGGCCGCCGCCCTCGGCGCCGAGGCCTATATCCTGAAACCCCAGGCACCGGCTGAACTGTGGCACGAAATCGAAGAGATCATCGAAAAAGGCGGCAACCTCAAAACCGTTGCCGCCGGCGAGGTGACGGATCTTGAGTACCTCAGGAAATACAGCGCCATGGTCGCCACCAAACTTGAGCAAAAGGTGGCTGAGCTGGAAAAGGCCGTGGCCATCCAGGCGGAAACGGAAAAGGCCCTGGTCCAGGCCAAGGAGGAGTGGGAGCGGAGTTTCGAGGCGATCGGCGATATCGCCATGATCCTCTCTCCTGACCTGCGGATTACCCGTGCCAACCGGCAGGCATATGTGGTCCTGGCAGGCGATACCGGTCGGGAGCTGGTGGGGAAATACTGTTACGAGGCCTTCCAGGAGGATGGACAGCCCTGTGCCGGCTGCCCGGTTGCTCTTGCCAGGCAGGATGATGCGGGGCATGCCTGCGAGATCGAGCATAAAGCCCTGGGGAGGATCTTTCAGGTCAGTGTCTCGCCGATCCTTGATCCCGAAGGCAAAATTGTGAGCTTTTTCCATTTCGCCAAGGATATCTCCGCCCAGAAAGAGATGGAGATCCGGCTCAGTCAGGCCGAGAAACTGGAGGCCATCGGCACCCTGGCCGGCGGTATAGCTCATGATTTCAACAATATCCTCACCCCTATCCTGGGCTATACCGAGTTGATGAAGATGGATCTCCCGCCGGAAAGCCCTGCCTGGAAGATCGTCGATCAGGTGGTAAGTGCCGCCATGCGGGCCAAGGATCTGGTGCAGCATATCCTCACCTTCAGCCGACAGCAGGAGCAGCAGCGCCTGCCCATGGCGCCCCATATCATCATCAAGGAGGCGCTCAAGCTGCTGCGCGCCTCCATTCCGACCACCATTGAGATCCGCCAGGAGATCAATCCCGACAGCGGCATGGTGCTGGCCGATGCCACCCAGCTCCACCGGATCGTCATGAACCTCTGCACCAACGCCTACCACGCCATGCGGAAAACCGGCGGGGTGCTGGCCGTGTCGCTGCAGCCGGTGCAGATAGAGCAAGACGACCCCAAGGTCAACGGTCAGGTGCTGACCCCCGGCGCCTATGTGGTGTTCGAGGTGAGTGATACCGGTTGCGGCATGGACAAGCTGACCATGGCAAAGATCTTCGACCCTTATTTCACAACCAAGCAACAGGGGGAGGGGACCGGCCTCGGCCTCTCCGTGGTGCACGGTGTTGTCAAAGAATATGGCGGCTATGTCTCCGTTTACAGTGAGCTGGGCAAGGGCTCGACCTTCCGGGTTTACCTGCCCACAATAGTCCCACCGCCTGCGACTGGCGAGAAATCGGTGGCACAGCCGTTGCCCAGGGGGACCGAAAGGATCCTCCTGGTCGACGACGATCAGGCGATCGTGGGACTGGAGACCATGGTCCTGGAAACCCTGGGGTACCGCGTTACAGGGGTGAGCTCCAGCAATGAGGCGTTGCAACGATTCCAGGAAGCGCCCCGGGACTTTGATCTCCTCCTCACCGACATGACCATGCCGGGATTGACCGGGGCGGAGCTCAGTCTGCGGATCCATGCCATCAGACCGGAGATCCCGATCGTCCTCTGCTCCGGCTTCAGCGAACTCATCGATGGCGACAAGGCCAGGGACCTCGGGATCCAGGCATTTCTCATGAAGCCCGTCTTGCGCAAGGATCTGGCGGAGGCCATCCGTAAGGCGCTGGATGGGGTGCAGAATTCCGCCAAAGGCTAAGGACACATCTGGCATGTCAACTCATTCCAAAAAGCATTCAAGTTGACACCGAGCAGGCAAGCGAGCGGCGACGAAGGTGCCGGCTTGAATGCAAATTGGAATCAGAAAGCAGCAACGAGTAGAGGTCAGGAGAAGGCATGAAAAACGAAACCATAAACGCTCCTCGGTTCATGTATCTTAATCGGACAACGGGAGCGGTGGTATTCTTCTGGACCGTCATCGTCATCTGTTCAGTTTCATGGAACGTGTATAACGAGCGGCTGCAAACCCTGGCCCTTGCGGAAAAAGAGGCCATTGCCAATTTCAATAAAGACCTGTCCTTTCGTCTCTGGGGGACAAAACACGGTGGCGTCTATGTGCCGCCGACCGAGCAGACCCCTCCGAACCCGTACCTCAGCCATATCCCGGACCGTGACATCACCCTTCCTTCCGGCAAACGCCTCACCCTGATGAACCCTGCCTATATGGTGCGGCAGATGATGGCCGATTTCTATGAATTCTACGGTATCAAGGGACGCATAACAAGCCTCAAACCCCTGAATCCGGACAATGCGCCTGATGCCTGGGAACGTGAGGCCTTGACTGCCTTTGAGAAGGGCGCCAAGGAATTTTTTGTCATAACCGAACAGGATGGACAGCAGAGCCTGCGCCTGATGCGGCCGCTGGAGGTGAAGGCCGGATGTCTGAAGTGTCATGCCCAGCAGGGATACAAGGAAGGCGATATCAGGGGCGGCGTGGGGGTCTTGGTGCCGATGGTGCCGTACCTGATACTTGAGAAGAAGGCGACCGAGAGACTGATCCTCTCTCACCTTGTCATCTGGCTGCTCGGCTCGACAGCCCTCGTTATCGTTTATTATTGGGGCAAGAGGTTCATCCTGGAGCAGGGGAAATCCGAAGAGGCCTTGCTCCAGAGCGAGGGACGGTTCCGGAGGTTCTTCGAACAGGTACCCATGCCTTTCGCTTACGTCAACAAAGAGGGGGTGCTGGTTGATCTCAACGACCGCTTTGTTCAGGTGTTCGGCTATACGCTTGACGACGTGCCCACCCTGAAGGAGTGGTGGCAGCTGGTCTATCCCGACGAGGAGTACCGGCGGTGGGTCCTGGCGACCTGGGAAGCGGCAGTGGCGAAAGCGGCGAAGGAAGGAACGGAAATTGAGCCTGTCGAATACAAAGTTACCTGCAGGAACGGCGCGAAACGGGATGTTCTGATTGGGGGCATCACCATCGATGACAGCTTACTGGCCACTTTTGTCGACATTACCGAGCGTAAGCAGGGAGAGCAACAAAAGGGCCTCATGTTGAAGCAGTTTCAGGCATTATGGGAAATCAGCAAGATGTTTGATGCCGAGATCCAGACGCTCTTTGCCGCCTGCCAGGAGAAGATACTCGAAATAACGGACAGTGAGTATGCCTTCTACGGCTTTATGAGTCAGGATGAGACGATACTGACCATCAGTTCTTGGTCGAAAGGGGTAATGACGGCATGCGGCGTACAGGACATGCCGAGAGACTATCCCATTGCGGACAGCGGTCTCTGGGGGAATGCCATCCGGGAAAGAAGGACCATTATTGTCAATGACTATAGGGCGGATAATCCCGGTAAAAAGGGGTTGCCGGAGGGACACGTCAAGCTCACAAGGCTTATGGTCGTCCCTGTCTTTGAAGATAAACGCATTACGGCGCTGGCGGCGGTGGCCAATAAGGCTTCAGATTATACAGAGGAGGATGCAAAGCAGATAGATGGCCTTATGGGCAGTGTGCAACTGCTTATGGCGAGGAAGAAGGCGGAGGAGGCCTTGCACGCGCTTAATACGGAACTTGAAAGGCGGGTGGCAGAACGGACTGAGGAGCTGACGATGAAAAATATGGAGTTGGAGAGGATGAACAAGCTCTTCGTCGGCCGGGAAATGAAGATGGTGGAGTTGAAAGAGAGGATTAGGGAACTGGAGAAGAACAACAGCGAAGGGACGCTGGATGGGGTGGAGCACAGCGGGAAATGTTGATGCTGCATCTGGTAAACCAGGCAGCAGGTTGCACCAGAGAGTTGATCGGCGAACTGCAGAAGGCCCTTGCCCAGGTCAAACAGTTGAGCGGTTTCCTGCCCATTTGCGCCTCGTGCAAGAAAATACGCGATGACAAGGGGTACTGGACCCAGATTGAGTCCTATATCCATGCCCATTCCGAGGCCCAGCTCAGCCATGGAATCTGCCCTGAATGTCAGCATAAACTCTATCCGGAATATTTTCCGTCAGGCGATTCGTCGACCTGAGTTGTCACCAAGAAAATGGAGGCTCGGTTATGAACCAGACCCGTCATCCCCAGCTGCGGACCATATTGCGGAACCTCGCCATCCTGCTGCTGGCCGTGGCCGTTGCCGTTCTGGTCCGCAAGCTCTTTCTGGGAGCGCTGGAGACGCGCATCGTCTGGGTGACCTTTTACCCGGCGGTCATGATCGTCGCCCTCTATTGCGGCTGGCTCACGGGTCTGTTGTCTGCCGGGGTCTTCTGCCTGATTGCGCTCTACGCCTGGCCACTCCTGGCACCGCAACCCTTCATCAAAGATTTCGGGGATCGGCTGGGGATGTTTGCCTTTCTGTTCAACTGCGCCATGATCGCAGCCGTGGCCGAGTCGGCGCGGCGGTCGCGGGCACGAGCCGTTCTGGCCCAAGAGCAGGCAGAGGCCTCCAGCCGTGCCAAGAGCGTTTTTCTGGCCAATATGAGCCATGAGCTGCGCACGCCTTTGAATGCCATCCTCGGCTTCTCCCGGCTGATGAGCAACGACCCGGCCGCTACCGCAGAGCAAAAGGAGCATTCAGGCATCATCGCCCGCAGCGGCGAGCACCTGCTGAACTTGATCAACAACGTGCTGGACATCTCGAAAATCGAGGCAGGGCGGGTGGATCTGGAAGAGGTTACTGCCGATCTGCATCAGATCGTCTATGAAATGCGCTCGATGATGTATGCCCAGGCCTTGGAGAAAGGGCTGAGTTTCCTGGTGGAGCAGGCCCCCGATCTCCCCCGTTACATCACCGTTGACCAGGGCAAGTTGCGGCAGGTGCTGATCAACCTGATCGGCAATGCCATCAAATACACCAGGGCCGGCGGGGTGATCCTGCGGGCCGCGCTGGTCAAGGGCGAGACATCGCCAGGGGCACGGCTGCGCTTTGAGATAGCAGATACCGGTCCCGGCATCCTCCCGGAGGACCGGGAACGGATCTTCCACGCCTTTGTCCAGGTCGGCGACCGGCCGCCCACCGAAGCCGGCACCGGACTGGGCTTAGCCATCAGCAGACAGTATGTGGAGCTGATGGGCGGCCGGATCGGTGTCGAAAGCGATCCCGGCCAGGGTTCGGTGTTTCATGTCGAGATGCCGCTGGTCATCCCCCAGGCGGAGGAAGTGCCTGCGGCGCTGTGGCACACCCGCATCACCGGGCTGGCTGCGGGGCAGACTCGCTATCGTCTGCTCATCGTCGAAGATCAGCCGGAAAATCGGTTGCTGCTGCGCAAATTATTGGAACCGTTTGGCTTCGATCTGCGCGAGGCGGTGAATGGCCAGGAGGCGGTGGAGCTCTTTACCGAGTGGCATCCCGACCTGATCTGGATGGACATTCGCATGCCGGTAATGGACGGCATGGAGGCCACCCGGCGCATCAAGGCCACCGAGGCCGGGGCCCGCACCAGGATCATCGCCCTCACCGCCCATGCCCTGGAAGAAGAGCGGCGCCATATCCTGGCAGCGGGCTGTGACGATTTGATCCGCAAACCCTACCGGGAAGCCGAGATCTTCGAGGCCATGGCCCGCCATCTCGGACTCAAATTCGAATATGAAGGGGCGCAGGCGGCAGCGGTTGGTTCGGCAGGTGAATTGCGGCCCGAGCAACTGGCAGCCCTGCCGGCCGAGTTGCTCAGTCGCCTGCATCAGGCCGTGCTGGAACTGGATACGGCACAGACGCTGGAGCTGATTGAGCAGGTCAGCAGCCGGGATGTTGCGGTCGGCACTGCTCTGAAAGGGCTGGCCACGAGGCTTGAGTTTGACCGCTTGCTGGCACTGCTTGAAAGTGCGGCGCTAAGACCCGCAGCTTTACCTGGAGGAGAAAGGGCATGAGTGTTGATAAAAAGGAGAGGGCTGTTTCGCATGAGATCCTGGTGGTTGATGACACCCCGGCCAGCCTGCACCTGCTGACCCGGATCCTCTCCGATAAAGGCTATCGAGTGCGCCCGGCCTCCAGCGGTCTCCTGGCGCTGCGGTCTGTGGAGGCCAAAGCGCCGGACCTGATCCTGCTCGACATCAAGATGCCGGACCTGGACGGCTTCGAAGTCTGCCGCCGGTTGAAGGGTGATGAGCGGAGCCGGGACATTCCGGTACTGTTCATCAGTGGGCTGAATGAGAGCGCTGACAAGGTCAAAGGTTTTGCGGTTGGCGGGCTCGACTATATTGTCAAACCGTTTACGGCCGAAGAGGTGCTGGCGCGGGTCGACATCCATTTGCGCCTGCATGAATTGACGGCGCATCAGGAACAGCTTGTTGTCGAGCGCACGGAGGAATTGAACTCTGCGAATGCGCAACTGGAGGCCGAGCTTGCTGAACGCCGGCTTCTTGAAGAAACGCTGGAGGAATATCGCAAAGTCGTGGAGTGCTCCAAGGACATGGTTGCCGTCATCGATCTGAATTACCGGTATTTACTTGCGAACGAAGCCTTTCTTCGGTATCGCAACGCCGGTCGGGAGCTGGTCATAGGCCGAACAGCCGCTGAAGTGCTGGGAAAGGAGACATTTGAGAACATCGTCAGGAAGAACCTCGATGATTGTTTCCAGGGCAAGGTTATTGAGTATGAAATGAAGTATTCCTACTCAACATTCGGCGAGCGGGATTTGCTCGTGTCGTATTTTCCTGTGGAGGATGCAGGTCAGGTTACGCGGGTTGCTACCGTGATCAGAGACATCACCGAGCGCAAGCGGATCGAGGAAAAACTGCAGGTCACCCAGTTTTCGGTGGACAGTTCGGCCGATGCCATCTTCTGGGTCAGGCCCGACGGGTCGTTTTCATACGCGAATAAGGCCGCCTGTGAATTGCTCGGGTATTCAAACCAGGATTTTCTGCGTCTGAAGGCCTTTGACCTTAATCCCGAACATAAGGGGGAGGCATGGTCTGCGCACTGGCAGGAACTCAGGCAGCAGAAGTTTCTTCGGTTCGAGACGGAGCTGGCCAGTAAAGACGGGTTATGGATCCCGGTAGAGATTACGGCAAACCATGTCGAATTGAACGGGCAAGAATACAACTGCGGTTTTGTCCGGGACATCAGTGAGCGGAAAAAGGCCGAGTCCGCCCTGATCGACAGCAACGAACGCTTCCGGGCCTTTATGGATTATGCCCCCTTTTATGCCTATGTCAAAGATCATGACTTCAATCATCTCTTCGCCAATCGATTGACAATGGAGCTGATTTCAGGGCCTAAATCAGAGGTGATTCGGTCCGCCGATTTCTTTGGTGCCGAACTGGCCAAAAAACTTGAAGAGGCAGACCGCAGGATTCTGGATGGGGACTCGGATTTTGAAGAGCTTGAGTATCTGGTTGCCATCGCCGGCAAGGACGTCTGGCTGAAAGATATCAAGTTCCCGATAGTGCTCTCTGACCGCAAGAGACTGGTCGGCGGCGTGGCCATCGATATCACCGAGCGCATGCGGTCGGTGGAAGAGATCCGCAAGGCTTCCCGGGAGTGGATCACGGCCATGGATACCTCGGATGATATCATCTACCTGCTTGACCTGGAGCGGAAGGTGATGCGGGCCAACAAACCCTTTTTTATGATAACCCGCTCGACACCGGAAACAGCCATCGGCAGGCATATCGTCGAACTGGTGCATCCGGAGGGCGAGAAAGTCCCCTGCCCGGTTTGCGTTGCCCAGGAGGAAAAACGGGACTTTTCCTTTATCATGGAACCTGACCACCCGGATAACCCGGCAGGCCTGCCGATTGAGATCACTCTCAGGATAGTGCGGGATGATAAGGGCAGGCCGCTAAGCATGCTGATGACCTTGCACGACCTGACCAAGGACCGAAAAGTTCAGGAGGAGCTGGCGGAATACCGTGAACACCTCGAAGAACTCGTCAAGGCCAGGACAGCGGAGATCGAACGGCAGAAGAGCGAACTTGAGAGGTTGAACAAACTGTTTGTCGGCAGGGAGCTGCGGATGATTGAGCTGAAGGAGCAGATCAGGGAGCTCGAGAACCAGAGAGGAGAGCCAGGAAATGAATCAAGAAATGAATCAGGAAATGATGCATAAAGAACGGTCGCTTCCCGGACAACTGTGGTCAGTCTTCTTCGGCTCGCGGAAAGCCGCCGTGATAAGCTCGCTCTTTGTCCTTGCCATGGTTGCATTACTCTCTATCGCCTACCTGCAAGTACAGGAAGCGGTGCATATCGAACTGCCGGTCGGCCAGGTGGTGAGGAAAAATCCCCAATCCTCAGTCGCACCATCCACGGTTCCCCGGGAAATCCTGATTCTTAACTCCTACCATGCGGGACTGGCGTGGTCCGACAACGAGATGGCGGGAATCAGCGAAGTTTTACGCGAGACAATGCCTGGTGCCAGCTGTTTCATGGAATATCTGGATTGCAAACGCCACCCGAAACTGGAGCACTTTGAGCAGCTCAAAGATCTTTTTAAACTCAAATACGGCGGCAGGTATATTCCCGTGGTGATTGTCACCGACAACCCGGCGCTTGATTTCGCCCTGAAGTACCGGTCGCAACTTTTCCCCCGCTCGGCGATTGTCTTTTGCGGCGTGAACAGCTTCAAGAAAGAAATGCTCGGGGGGGAGGAAAATATCACCGGCCTTGCGGAGGCGCTCAATGCGGTTGACACGGTAAGTCTGGCGCTCAAGCTCCATCCCAAAACAAAAACGGTCATTGTCGTGCATGACTACACCTCCACCGGTCTGGCAACGCGCCGGGAGTCGGAGGAACAGATGAAGGGGAAGTTTGCCGGTGTGTCGTTCCGCTATCTGGAAGATATGACCAGAAATGAGTTGATCCAGGTACTGAAAGGGCTTCCTGCCGATACTCTTGTTCTGGCGCTGTCATACAATGTGTTCAAGGATGGCGAGGTATCAGGCCATGAAGATATGGCAATGCTGCTCGGCACAAACTCCCCGGTGCCGGTGTATGGCGTTCATCAGGAGCGTCTCGGCTACGGGGTCGTGGGGGGAAGTCTGCTGAGCGGAAAGGTTCATGGAGCGGATGCAGGACGGATTGCTCTCAAAATACTCTCCGGGACGCAGGCTGCAACTATTCCGGTGGAGATGAAACCGCCGACCCGGATCATGTTTGATTCTAACCAGCTTGCTCATTTCGGTATCCCCCTGAAAGCATTGCCTGAAGGGAGCATCGTGGTCAACAGGCCCATCCCGTTTATCTCGTCGCACCGCTATCTTGTCGCCAGCACCCTGTTGGTGATTGCTCTCCTTGTCTCCGGTGTCATGATTCTCGCCTTTAACATCTACCGGCGCGAGCAGGTGGAGGACGCCCTGCGTACATCCAAGGAAGAGTTGGAGCTGCGGGTGTTGGAACGTACCGCCGAGTTGGGACATGTCAACGAGCGGCTGCAACAAAGAGAAGTCGCACTGAACGAAGCCCAGCGGCTGGCGCATATCGGCAGTTGGGATTGGGACGCCGTCAACGATACGATCTGGTGGTCGGACGAGTACTACCGTATCTACGGCTTTGACCCGGAGCAGCCTGCACCGAACTACGTGGAGCACCAGAAGGCCTATACGCCGGAGAGCGCTCAACGGCTCGACGCCTTGGTGAAGCGGGCGATGGAGACCGGCGAACCGTATGAGGTGGATCTGGAACTGGCGCAGCCAACCCCCGACACACGTTGGATCGTAGCCAGGGGTGAAGCCAGACACGATGCAAACGGGAAAATCCGGGGGCTTCGGGGTACTGCTCAAAACATCACCGAACGCAAGCAGGCCGAGGAGGCGTTGCGTTCCGAAAGGGATTTCTCCAATGGCCTGATCGAGACGGCCCAGGCTATTGTCCTGGTGTTGGACATCGAGGGGCGTATCGTCCGTTTTAATCCCTACCTGGAAGAGATCTCCGGATATACCCTGGCGGAAGTGCAAGGGAAGGATTGGTTCGGCACTTTTCTGCCGGAGCGCGACAGGGGCCATATCCGTGACGTGTACCAGAAAGCGCTCGGCGAAATCCGGACAAACGGCAACGTGAATCCCATCGTGACGAAAGATGGGCGTGAGGTTGTGATTGAATGGTTTGACAAGACCCTCAAGGATGCGCAGGGGGGCATCCAGGGCTTGCTTACCATCGGCCAGGACATCACCGAGCGCAAGCGGGCCGAAGAGGCGCTTAACCGACTCAAAGAGGAACTTGAACAAAGGGTCAGGGAGCGTACAGCAGAACTGGAACGAAGAAATCATGAGCTGGAAACGATGAACAGCGCATTTGTCGGCAGGGAGATGAAGATGATTGAGTTGAAAGAGCGGATAGCGGAGCTGGAGAAGAAAAACGGGGTATAGTTTCCAGGAAGTTATCAAGACATCATGCCCGGCCTCAGAGGACAAAAGGAAATAATCATGAAAAGAAATGCAACGTCAATTGTCGCTCTGGCACTACTGCTGCTGGGGTTAGGCTGTGAGCAGGAGCCGCAAACCCCGGGCCCCAAGTATGGAGTCGCATCACCTGACACGGCGGCTGCGTATCATTTTGCCGTCCACCCCCTTCATAATCCCACCAAGCTGACTCAGGCCTACCAACCGCTTATCGATTATCTGAATGCAAACCTCAAAGGGGCGCGGCTCTCCCTCGAGGCATCAAGGGATTACGCCAACTTCGAGGAAAAATATCAGGGCCGCAAACCCGAGTTTCTCCTGCCGAACCCCTGGCAGACCCTGCAGGCCATGAAGGCTGGATACAGTGTCATTGCCATGGCGGGAGAGCCGCAGGATTTCAAGGGGATATTTATCGTGCGCAAGGATAGCGACATCAGGGAACCGTCCGATCTCAAGGGCAAGGCAGTCAGTTATCCGTCACCCACAGCCCTTGCGGCCTGTATCATGCCCCAATCTTTTCTCCACACCCAGGGGGTCAACATCAACACGGATATCGAAAACCAGTATGTCGGCTCGCAGGAGTCTTCGATCATGAACGTCTATTTGCAGAAGACGGTTGCCGGCGCGACCTGGCCGCCGCCGTGGCGGGCCTTTCAGAAGGAGCATCCAGCGGAGGCTGCGGAGTTGAAGGTCCTATGGGAAACCGAGCCGCTGATCAATAATTCGGTCATGATTAGAGACGATATCCCGGCGGCGATACGGCAACAGGTGCAAACGCTCCTGGTCGGGCTCCATGAGAGTGAGCAGGGAAAAACGATCCTCGCCGGTATGGAGACTGCCCGCTTTATTGCGGCCACAGACCGGGACTACGAGGTGGTGCGCGCTTACGTGGAGCGGTTCGAGAGGGAGGTAAGGGCGGTGGAGAAGAAATGAAGATCGGCACTGTTCACCAGTTTCTGCTCGGCACGCTGCGCGGCCGTTTGATCCTCGGCGTGGCCGTGGTCCACGCGGTGATGATGACGCTTTTCATTATCGATCTGACCGTGAGACAACGCGCCATGCTCCTGGAACACCAGGAGGAGGATGCCAAGGCGCTCGCCCAGACCCTTTCAACCTCGGCAGCTTCATGGCTTGCGGCTAATGACATCGCCGGTCTGCAGGAACTGGTGGAGGTCCAGCGCCACTATCCCGAACTTATCTTTGCGATCCTCGCCGATAAAGAGGGTCGAATACTGGCCCATACGGACCAATCCAGACAGGGACAGCTTCTGCTCGACCTTTCAGGAGAGCTCCGCCAGGCTGTCATCAGCAGATCACCGGTTTTGGTGGATGTCGCGGTCCCCGCCCTGCTCGGAGACCGGCATGTGGGGTGGGCGAGGGTAGGCATAAGCCAGAGCACGGCAGAAAAAAAACTCGCCGTGATTGTCCGGGACGGCGCGTTGTATGCGTTGGCGGCGATTGTGATCGGTTCGCTTATCGCCTGGCGGATGGGCAGGCGCATCACCCGGCGGCTCTATGCCGTGCAGGAGACGATAGGCCGGGTCCACGCCGGAGACAGCCATGCCCGGTCGCCAATTTTGGGTTCGGACGAGGCCGCCGTGCTGGCGCGCGAGTTCAACGCCATGCTGGATGCGCTCGATGCGCAGAGGGTCACGCTCGTCAGGAGCGAGGCGAAATACCGATTGCTTCTGCAAAATATTCGGGTGGCCGTCATAGTGCACGGGCCTGATACGCAGATACTGATGTCCAACTCCATGGCGCAAACGCTTCTGGGGTTGAACGAAGAACAGATGCTGGGAAAAGAAGCGATCGACCCGGTCTGGCGATTTCTGCGGGCGGACGGGTCGCCGATGCCCCTTGCGGAATATCCGGTCAATCGGGCCTTGAGCGAACGGCGGCCGATCCTGGATCTGATCGTTGGAGTGCAAAGGCGGGAAGGGGACGCCGGAATCTGGACCCTTGTCAATGCCTCTCCTCAGCTTGATGAGCAAGGAGAGATAACCGAGGTCGTTGTGACTTTTGTTGACATCACTGAACGCAAGAAGGCCGAGAAAAAGATCATCCAGCTCAATGAGGAGCTCGAGGACAGAGTCAAAGAGCGGACCGAGAAACTGGAGAAGAAGAGTGATGAGCTGGAAAGAGCAAATAAGTTGTTCGTCGGCAGGGAGCTCAGGATGATTGAGCTGAAGGAGAGGATAGCGGAACTGGAGAAGAAAACCGGGGCTTAGTTGCCCGCCTTTTGCCTTCCCCCGGCCCTCACCCGGCCTATTATACATCTTTGCATCTGATAAAAGAGAGGATCATGATCATGAAGTCTTGTACTCGAGTGTTGTTGATGCTGGTTGCGTGTCTGCTCAGCATGGTGTATCCGACCACCCATGTCTACGGCGCGGAATCAGTGAAGATCGGCGTCTTGGCCTTCCGTCCGAAACCGCAAACACTGGAGCAATGGCAACCTCTGACAGTCGTGCTCAAGCAGGCCATTCCGGAGCGCGATTTTGTAGTGGAAGCACTCACCTATCCCGAGTTGGATCAGGCCATTGCTGCCCGCCAACTGGATTTCGTACTGACCAATTCTGGACATTACGTGCTATTGAAAAAGCGTAACGGATTATCTTCGCCACTCGCCACCTTGGCTGTCAAAGAAAATGGCCACCCAACAACTGTATTTGGCGGGGTCATTTTCACTCGCGCAGATCAAGCCAATCTCAACACGTTGCGTGATATCAAGGGCAAGGCCGTTGCTGTCGTCTCCACCGAATCCCTGGGGGGCTATCAAATGCAGGCCAATGAACTCAGTCGAGCTGGATTTCACATGCCCCAGGACATCAAAATGGTTGTCACCGGCATGCCCCATGACAAAGCCGTTGAGGCGGTGCTGACCGGTCATGCTGAGGTCGGTTTCGCTCGTAGCGGTGTGCTGGAAGGCATGATCCGTGAAGGCAAGCTCGATCTCAAGCAGCTCAAGATCCTCAATCCTCAGACTCACCCTGATTTTCCGCAACAAGTTTCCACCCCGCTCTATCCGGAGTGGCCGTTTGCCGCCACGCCAGGTGTCGACGAAAATCTCGTTAGGCATGTTGCCGCCGCTCTTTTCTTGCTGGGAGATAACGAAACCTCTACCAAGGCCATGGGTATCCACGGTTTTGTGGTGCCAGCCGACTATAGCCCGGTGGAAGAAGTGCTGCGGGAACTGCATCTAGCGCCTTTTGATGTTATGCCCCATTTTACCATCCATGATATCTGGTCGCACTATCGATGGCAATTGATAGGAGGGGGACTTGCCTCTGGTATGATATTGTTTTTGGGGGTCAATTTACTGTTTGTAAACCGGAAATTGGTAGCAAAAGGGCTTTTACTTGAGCAGCAGCAGAATAAGCTGCAAGAAAGCGAGGAAATGTTCCGCACTGTGGCCGACTACACCTTGGGTTGGGAATACTGGCAGGGACCAGAGAATGAGATGTTTTACATCAGCCCCTCATGCGAAGTTATCACCGGCTATTCCCCTGCCGAATTCATCGCCGACCCCGATCTTCTCATACGTGTTGTCCACCCGGATGATCGCCATAAGACGAATACTCACCGACACGACATCAGTAATCAGGAAAACGGGGTGCTGGATTTTCGGATTGTCCGGCGCGATGGCGCTATCCGCTGGATCGAGCATATCTGCCATCCGGTTTGGACTAACGACGGGCTCTTCAAAGGACGCCGGGTGAGCAACCGCGATATTACGGAGCGCAAGCAGGCAGAGGGAGAACTTAAGCGCCTCGAGTGGATGCTCACCGACCGGCCAGTCTTCTCCCGGGCCGATCAACAGCCATACCCCGTGGATCAGGGGTATGGGGATTTGACCTTATTGAATCGTCATGGCATCATTCGGACCTCTATCGACAACACGATGCTCCTGGAGATGATGCAAGAATATCAGAACGTGCTGGAGACTTCCGGCGCTATTTACGAAACGAACGGGGACTATGCCACGGGGATATTCTCTTCACGGTGGTGCCGTCTGCTCGACCGGGCATCGAGACAACTGTGTCACACCGAGGATAATGTCGCCGCCCTGAACTCGGGGCAATGGCTCTGCCACGAATCCTGCTGGACCTGCTGCGCAAAAGAGAGCATTGCTCAAGGCGTTCCGGTTGATATCGAATGCAATGGCGGCATACGGCTGTATGCTGTCCCCATCTTTGCAGGCAACGAGGTAATCGGCAGCATAAACTTCGGACATGGTGAACCGCCGCGCGATCCTGCGAGGCTCAAGGAGATCGCCGACCTCTACCAGGTTGACTATGAAGAGCTCTGCCAGGAGGCGAACGCGTATGACCCTCGGCCTCCATACATCATCGCGATGGCGAAAAAACGTCTCCAGTCAACGGCGAGATTGATCGGCGAGCTTGTGGGCCGCAAGCGGGCCGAGGCGGAACTCCGGAAACTCAATGAGGATCTTGAAGAGAGGGTGAGAGAGCGGACCGCATCCCTGGAGAAGAAGAGCGCTGATCTTGAAAATGCCAACAAGGCCTTTGTCGGCCGGGAGCTGAGGATGATAGAGTTGAAGGAGAAGATAGTGGAACTGGAGAAGAAAAACGGGGCCTAGTCAGTAGTGTCCGGTTTGAAAATTACACTAACCATTCAGAATGGCTAAATCCCCCCTA
>CAITDH010000028.1 GCA_903891045.1 uncultured Desulfobulbaceae bacterium
CCAATAGAATCCAGGGTATCATCAAGGATTTGGATAAGCGGACTTGCGGGTATAAACGTCGTCAAGAGGCGATGATCAAGTCCACAGAGTTGCTTGTGGTCATGGTGAAAAGGACTCTGGCCTTGGGGATCAGGGCAGACTATCTCCTTATGGATAGCTGGTTTTGTTTCGCCATCCTGATCGCAAAGCTCTCTGCTCATTTGCCGGTTATCTGCATGGCCAAGGACATGACGAGCAATTTTTATCGATACCAGGATGCGCTTCTGAGGCTTGGGGAGCTTTATCGGAAAGTAAAAAAACGGCCTGGCAAGGCAAAAATTCTTGCCAGCGTTGTCGTGCCCATGGTGAATGGTCCGATGGTCAAAATCGTTTTCGTCCGAAATCGCAACGGCAGAGGTTGGCTGGCCCTGCTGTCTACCGACATGGCATTGCCGGATGAGGAAATCATCAGGATCTACGGCAAACGGTGGGACATAGAGGTGTTTTTCAAGATGGCCAAGCACCATTTGAACCTGGAGAGAGAGGTTCAGCTTCGGGATTACGATGGGCTGGTAGCTCATACCTCTCTTGTATTCACCCGCTATATGTTTTTGGCGTTGCAGCAAAGGTTCCATGATGACCCGCGATCCATTGGCAGTCTGTTTTATGCCTGTTGCGATGAAATGAAGGATCTGACGCTGTTCGAAGCTCTCCACCGGTTGCTGTCCTTGGCATTGGAGAAGGTCAGAGCATCAGGAGAGTTTGTTGAAGATGTAATACATGCAATGCTTGATGCAATCATGGGGACTGCGATGGGTGCATTCTGACTTTGTCCCAAAAAAATACTTACGTTCATAACGCCGTGGAGCTAGTCTTGCCTTACAAGGAGGCAAGACATGAAACAAACACTCACAATCAGAGGCCGGGCCATTGACCACGAGGCCCTTGAGGTTATCAATCGTGTCATCCATCAAGGGTGGGATCAAGGACGCACCTGGATCTCACGCGAACTCTGTCGGGTATGGGATTGGCGCCAACCCAACGGGCTACTCAAAGATCAGATATGCCGCATACTGTTGAACGAACTTGCCAGACGAACCCTCATCGAGTTACCTTTGGGCAAGCGTGGTGTACGCACCGGTCACCGCCGGTACTATGTTCCGCCGAATACGCCACCAGATTACCCCCAAGAGCCACTCGCGGGCTTGATCAACGACTTTCCCGCTGTGCGGCTTAAAATGGTGCGCCGCCAACCCGAAGAAGAACTATGGAATCACCTTGTCCATAAATATCACTACCAAAGCTACCGTACCATCGTCGGCTCACACCTCAAGTATATGGCCTTCATCGACGAGACGCCCGTGGCCTGTCTATCTTGGGGGTCGAGCGTCTTTCGGATCCAAGCCAGGGATCTCTCTTTGGGGTGGAATCCAGAGGCCCGCACTCGAGGGATCAGATACATAGCCAACAACAACCGTTTCCTCATCCTGCCCTGGATCAGGATCAAAAACCTAGCATCACTCCTCCTGGCCAAATCGGCTCGGGTGGTAAGCCAGGACTGGCTTAATTTTTATGGACATCCGCTCTACCTACTCGAAACCTTTGTGGAAACCCAACGATTTCGCGGCACCTGCTACCGGGCAGCAAACTGGGTTAACGTTGGCAGCACCAAAGGCCATGCCAAGAAAAACGGACAATTTTACTATCACGGCAACCAAAAAGATGTCTATCTCTACCCACTGGTCCCTGACTGGCGGGAGTGTCTGGCAATGGCAGGGGGTGAAGCATGATATCCCTAGCCGTAGCTTCATCAAAGGATAAGCTCTCCATGTTTCGGGATAAAGCCCACTCGATAACGGATAAATGGGTCGACACCCTCGCACCTGCCTTACTCGGCGATAAGCCTTTGACAATGGAAGAGATCTCCTCCTTGTTTGAGGAGAAAAAGACTGAACTCCTCAGCGCCTTGGTTACTGACTTCATTGGGGTACACCACCAAGAGGTTCTAGAACAACAGTCCGCCGCTTGCCCCGAATGCGGGAGATCATGCAAATGCAGACGGCAGACTTCTCGGCGGATCGAATCCCGACAAGGATCAAGTAAGCTGGAGCGTCCCTACTTCCTTTGTCCCGACTGCAAGATAGGGTTCTCACCGCTCGACGAGACCTTGCAACTTTCTGGACGGCAAAAGCAGTATGACTTGCAGCGCCTGGCCTTGGACTATATCGCTGAAATGCCTTATGCCAAGGCATCGGAACTCTTTGCCAAATCAACCGGCATCAGCTTCTCCGAAAATACCCTGCACGATTTCCTGGCCAACTTCACCAAGGATATTACTCTGGAAGAGATCCTTCCATCGGTCGAAGAAATCGTTCAGCGTATAGCCCATGTTAAAGGGTCAGCAAAACGACGCCCGGTATTGGTAGTGGCAACCGACGGAGCTCATCTGCCAACGCGCCCGCTTCCTGGACGAAAAGGCAAACGCGGCCCGGGTGAGTACAAAGAGGCCAAGGGTTTCCGGCTCTATCTCCTTGGTAGCGGCAACAAGATCGTGCAGCTTGTCAGCTGGCACCAGATCCAGGACGCCGATGAGTGTGCCGCAGCTCTCAAGGTAGTTGCCGCACGAATTCCAACCGATCAGGTTCGTATCGCCTTGGTAGGCGACGGGGCTCCATGGGTGTGGCGCGCCATGACCGAGGCATTCCCCGAAGGCCGTGAGGTTCTCGACTATTTCCATTGTTCCGAGCATATTCATGCACTAGCCTCGTCTCAGTATGCCGACGAGCCGGTCAAGGCGCTACAGTGGATTGAAGCAACAATGGCCCGCCTCTATTATGGCGAAGTGAGCCACGTGATTGGTGGCCTAAAACGGATGCAACCGAAGAAAGCCGACGCCAAAGAAGATATTCGCAAACTTATCGGATACCTGGGCAACAACGCCCACCGCATCGATTACGAGCACCACCGTAGAGGTGGATACGCCATCGGCAGCGGAGGCATCGAGTCAGCCAACAAATTCATCTGTCATGTTCGCATGAAGAGAAGCGGGGCGTGGTGGCTAAAGGAAAACGGCAACGGCATGCTCGCCCTGCGCTGTGCCATGGTCAATGGGACTCTCGATGATGCATTCAAACGCTATGTCGCGTTGGACCAACAAAATCGCTTTAGACTTGGGACAAAGTCATAATGCACCCGTTATCATACATTATCTCAAGTCCGTATGCGGGCTCATATGATACTGCTAAACCACCGTGGGTATCATCTTCAGGAAATTGCAGATATTTTGTGACAGCTCAGGTACCCCGACAGGCTCGTATCACTAGGCATACAGACAAGGTAGTTATGGGGATTGAGGGTGAAGACGGGGTAAGAAATGTTATCCTGAAGCAGGCAGACCAGGGATGAAGGGGTTTCCGGCAATTGCCGCCTTGAGATCTTGAAAAATCGATCGGCCGTGCTTACGTGCCGTGGAGATATAGCTTCGGA
>CAITDH010000029.1 GCA_903891045.1 uncultured Desulfobulbaceae bacterium
CTCTTCCCTGAACTCTTTTGTGTAACGGCCATACGGGATTTTTTCCATGTTGACACCTCCATTTTGTTTTGTTTGTAATCAAAACGTTGGTGTCCATTTTTTTCAACCTACATCAATCTGCTTGTTTCTGTTTCAACTCCTGTTGATAGCTTGTGTGCCGAAAGCGATCAATCTGTTGCTGATAATACCCCTGGCCCGCAGGATCTGCAAGGGCCGCGTCCTGTTCCGCAGCCACAGCCTCGTCAAGAAATCCATTGGTCCACCAGGCCAGACCCAGTGTATCAAGAAAAGAACCCAGCGGTTTTATTTCTGCCGCCCGACGAGCCAAGATCAAAGCCCGCTGCGGATCACGCAGTTGCGGGTCCGTACTGGTCAACAGCAGCCAGGCCAGATTATTCATCAGCTCAAGGCCGACAGGCTCAAATGTTAAGGCCCGCTCATAGGCGGCAAGGGCTTTTTTCTCCATCTTCTTATGCTGCATCAGATCCCCTGCCCTTTGCAGCCACAAGGCCTTATCCGGTTCTTGCTCCACTTTCTGCTTCAAGACCACCTCAAGATACTTTTCCTTATACTGCCGGGAAAGACTTTCCACCGGCAGATATTGCGCCCACACCGATAACGCTGCCAACACCAGCAGATACACCACAAGACTAAGCCCCACCTTCCGCTGATGACGTCCTCTCTCCTGGGGATCGTGCGCACATTTTTCCAGATAGGCCACCCGCTCACCAATACCGAAATGATGCCAGCTTGGCTGATCGCGGGTGTTGCCGCTCATCAGGGCAATCTTCTCCAAGGCCGATATCAGGGCATGGCTGCCGTAATTATTACCGTGATGGCTATCAATAGCCGAAAAAACATGCAGATCCGCCTGCCGCTCAAAATTTCTGATAAAATAACCGAACAGATAGCGAAAATAAAGCAGCATGACCACAAGCAGAGGAAGGGTGCCACCTACCACCAGCATGGCCTCGGGCGACAACCCACTCCAGCGCCGGGAATAAAGCAGGTCCCGGGAAAGCAAAAAAAAGGTCAACGGTTCGGTATACAGACCGACCACCAGGCTGAATCCGGCAATCAATAACAGATAGAGCAGGAGATGCTTTTTTTTGACATGGCCGATCTCATGGGCCATAACCGCCTCCAGTTCTCCCAGAGTCAGGACATCCAGCAGCCCAGGAGTAATCAGGACATAACGCAGCCCCGGCACAAGCCCCATGACCCCGGCCGTCAAGGCCCGCCCCTCAAAGAGCGGCCAGAGATACAACTCGCACGCAAACTTCTGCCGGGCACAAAAGGCCAGGAGATAATCCCTAAGCGGGCCGACAGGCATCCTGGTGCACCCCCAGAGACGACGCACCAGAGGCGGGAACATCAACAAAACAAAGAAAAGAAACAGGACATAAAACAGAAAATCACCCCAGGCGGAAAGCAGCAAATCATGCAAAGCAGGCCAGGGGATATAGGCAACCAGATCATAACAGAGAGAAAGCAGCACCCAGGGCAGAACAATGGGTAGATTCACCTTGATATTTGACGCAACAAAGGCGCTAGGGGAATACCAGCGGCCAAAAACTCGTTGATAATTAGACTGGGCAGCCCACCACATGAGCGAGAGATAGAGGAAAAACAGCAGCAACCCAGCAATATTCACCAGAGAAGGCAGCGCCTTTCCCCATGACAGGAAAGCAAGATAATATTTAAAGCCACAGACTTGTGTCGTCAGTCCAAAAAATCCAATGGCCAGGATCGAGGTCTTGCGCTCCGCCCGGAAATACCCTGCAGATGAACGGCTGTCTACCTTCGCATGAATAAACCGCACCAGCCGTTCATAGCTGAGCAGACTCAGAACAAAAAGAGTACCAGAGGCCCAGGTGGGTAGCAGAGGGGCCTCGGGGACCGTGCTCATGCTGAAAAAAAAGATCGCGGTGAGAAAATAGAGAAGATTGTTATACATAACGCCAATGTTGCTTAATCAGAAGATTGCATTATCCATCAAAACACTCACATCCCTCGCATACCACCAAATACAAAAGGGGTTGCAGTCATTTCAGACTACAACCCCTTTTTCTTTTTTACCACCTTCATTTATTTTCAGACAGCTTGGGCCGGCCCTCAATCTTCCCCTGATTGAGCAGCTCCCGTTGACCTCCACCTCAAGCGAACAAGGCCGACTTGATAGCCACTCCAAGCTCGCAAAGGGTGTATGGTTTTTTTACAAGCTGACTGGCTCCCAGTTGCAATATCCTATTGATCTCAATGGAATCCGCGAATCCACTGACAATAATCGCCCGCTGACCCGGTGTGGTTGCAAGTATCCGCTCGAAGGTCTCCCTGCCATTTATCCCTGGAGGCATCAACATGTCCAGCATGACCAAGTGGGCCTGATGCTGTTCCAGGTAACAAACCGCCTCCTCGCCGCTTGCCACCGCCACTGCCGAATAGCCAAGGGTCTTGAGCATCTCGGTGGCCATATCACGCACTAGCTCCTCATCTTCGACAATCAAGATATGCTCGCCATTTCCTTGGATCTGTTCTATCGTCATCACTGGTAACCTTTCTTCTTGCCCTGGCCGTTTATTCACCAAATAAGAAAATCCACCCACAGAATCATCAACACTCCCTGCGAACTCTTGGTTTCGCTTACAGGGAGAGAAGAGCAGTACTGAGGTTTACGTTGTCGCCTTTTTTCAACCCCAGCTTCTCCCTCAGATTGGTCCGATGATACTCTACTGTGCAAAGGGCGATATTGAGTTGCTGGGCGACCTCCTTATTACTCATTCCCAGCCTGACCAAATTAGCCACCTCGCGTTCCCTGGGCGAAAACCCCGGATATCTGTTCGCCAGCATCTTTTTAAAGGAGGAAAAGCCAAATTCGGTGATATCAATCATAATTCCAAGGATCGCTACCGGCTGGTTGCTGGTCCCACTGGTAACAACTGAACGGCAGATAATAACCTCCCGCGGCTTGCCCTGACGATCTGCTACTATTTGTTCATGGCAAGCAAGACGGCCATTTACGATCAGACCGGTCTCACTTTCATGATCATTGGCAATAAACTGTCTGTCCCGACTGATTTCCTCACAAGTCTTACCAATAATTACGCCCCGATCAAGACCAGTAAAAGTCTCAAACGCCTTGTTGACCTGGGCCAGAACTCGTTCTCTCTTGACGTAAACCGGCAAGGGAATGGCCTCAATCAGGTCCTGCTCCTCCATGTTGTCGAGACCAAAAGATGAGGCCTGCTTACTCAAAAACGTTACCGTCTCCAGATTAAAAGAAAGCCGCTTCTTGATCTCGGAAAGCTTGGTATAACGGCGACAAATGGCAATGATTTCAGAAGGATGAAATGGTTTGCGAATCAAAGAGAAGATTCCCTGATCAAAGCATTCACTCAGGGCCATATCATCTTCATAGCCAGTAATAGCAAGAATAGGACAGGGTAAATTCCCCCGTTCGTTCAATTTCTTCAGAAACCCAACCCCATCAAGAACCGGCATACACATATCAAGAAAGATCAGATCTGGATGAATGGAGTTGGCTTTGGCCAGACCATCTTGCCCATCGACTGCAAAAAAAAGATCATACCTCTCATCTTTGAGGATATCGGCCATCATCGAACTGATTACCGGTTCATCATCGACAACAAGAATTTTGGGTTTATGCTTATTCATAAACAATCAGAGAGCGAAGGGATATCTGTGTCTGACAGATTCTTTTCTCAAATTTTCAATAACATTCTAATAATAGAACTCTAAGATCAACCTCTTTGTCAACACGAGGTTAGTCATAGTTTTTATTTCAAAAACCCATTTATTCTGCCAGAGTCTATCTCGTCCGCCACCATCATCACTACCGAAACAAAATCAGAGTCAATCAGTTGCCGATCAAACGGGCATCCCGTTCTTCATCATCGTCCGAATTAAACCCCGTCAAGATATTCCATCGGCCACCCCAAACAGCCATTCTCCATCTCCAAGAGATGTGAAAAGCCAACTAGATCTCACACGACAACTCTCAACAATTTACTTGCTTTTTACAAAAAATCTTTTTTTTATTGACAATACAGGCAGCCTACCCGTATAGTAACAGGTTTGTTGTCAGAAAGGGCGCATAGCTCAGCTGGCTAGAGCCACCGGCTCATAACCGGTCGGTCGTAGGTTCGAGTCCTACTGCGCCCACCAATTAACAGAGAATCTTGCTACAGAATCTGCATCCAACCACCAGGTTCCTTGAATACATTATCTGCTCTCACAAACAAAACAGGGAAGGCAACAGTTCCCATACGCAATCTGGCCACCAAGGATGATCCCCTCTGGCTCAGGCGAAATGAAATAAAAAGGTACACCCCTGCCGGGATGTACCTTTTTTTATTGCCTGCCGCACACTCCGGCCAGAGGCAGACAACATGAACGTGCAAATCAAGCATATCCTTGCCTGTCTTGATCGGCTTGCCCCCTTTTCTCTGGCCGAAAGCTGGGATAATGTTGGACTGCTTGCAGGCAATCCAGAGGCGCGCGTCACCTCCGTCCTTCTTGGACTTGACCCAGGTCTTCAACTCTTGGACGAAGCCATTTCCCGTGGGGCCAACACCCTTATCACTCACCACCCCTGCATCTTCCATCCCCTTGCCTCAATTATCACCACCACCCCTGGCGGCATCTTTCTTGAAAAAGCACTGACCCACAATATCAACATTATCAGTTGCCACACCAATCTTGACAACGCCGCCGGAGGCACAAACGATGCACTGGCCTTGGCCCTTGGCCTTACCGTTCTTGCTCCGCTTCGTCCGAGGACCAGGGAAGAAACAGGGACAACCGGCATGGGCCGCATAGGTATCTTTGATCCCCCGCTTTCTGCTCCCACGTTTATGGCCAGACTCTTCCATGCCTTGCAGCTCGACACTATCCAGATAGCCGGCCGGATACCGGAGCAGATCAAGACCATAGCCCTCTGCGGCGGCAGCGGATCAGAGCTTGCAGAGACAGCACGAGCGCAGGGTGCAGACCTCTATCTTTCGGCAGAAATCAAACACAGCACCGCCCGCTGGGCAGAAGATTGTGGATTCTGTGTCATTGATGGCACCCATTATGGCACCGAACAACCAGTTATGCCTTTCCTGCGAGGCAAAATGCAAGAATGGGCCGCGGCCAACAATTGGTCGCTGGATATATTCTTGACCCAGACCGAGAAACACCCTTTTACCTGCAACCACAAAAATAATTTCATATAACATTTCACCCAACCACGCGACCCAGGAGAGCCACCTTGAACGAAGTCATCTCGCAACTCATTTCACTGCAAAAAATTGACCTGCACCTTGACACTATCGATAATGAAGTAAAACAGAAACAGGACGCCCTTGACCAGCAGAGCGCCATGCTCACCCAACGGGAGGCTGATATTGACGATCTCCATGAGCAGACCAACACTCTGGAAAAAGAACGCCGCACCTTGGATCTGGAGATGAGCGAGGATCTGACCCATGTAAAGTCCCGCCAATCCAAAATGATGCAGGTCCAGACCGGACGGGAACAGACCGCTCTGCTCAAGGAGATCGAAGACGGTAAACGAAGCATCAAGGAAAAAGAGGAAAAAATTGTCGCCATCATGGAAGAAGTGGAATCCCTGACGGCACAGATCACCAGACAACAGGAACTCTTACAGGAAGAAGCAAAAAGCCTGGTGGCAGAAACAGCCAAGACCAAAGAGGCCATTGAGGCAATTCATAAAAACAAGCAAGGACAAGACAGCAAACGGCAAAAACACGCCAGTGAAGTTGAGGGAAAGCTTCTCAACAAATACAGTATCCTGCGAGAACGGCGCAAGGGTCTGGCTGTGGTTAATGTCCTTGCGGGTGTCTGTCAGGGTTGCTTCATGAGCATCCCCCCCCAGCAATATAACATCCTCCTGCGCGGAGATCGACACCTTGACTGCCCCGTCTGTCAACGCATCATCTACTATCAGGCGCCGGAAGAGCAGGAATAGAGAATAGCGGCAACCGATTGACTTTCTCCTTTCAACTTTTCTGTTCCCACGCTATGATGCGGGTGAAGCGGGTGCATGATCGCTCCGGCCTTGTGCCGGGGAGGAAAGTCCGAACTCCGCAGGGCAGGATGGTTCGTAACGCGAACGCCGGGTGACCGGGGGAAAGTGCCACAGAAAATAAACCGCCCAGGATGGTGCTGGGTAAGGGTGAAACGGCGAGGCAAGAGCTCACCGCCTGGATGGTGACATTCCAGGGCAAGGTAAACCCCATTCGGAGCAAGACCAAATAGGGAGACGTTTAAGGGCTGCCCGCTCATTGTCTCCGGGTAGGTTGCAAGAGGTGCCGGGCAACCGGCATCCATAGTGAAATGATCATGGCCCCGCATGCGGGGAACAGAATTCGGCTTATAACCCGCTTCGTTTTTTAGGTGGCGTTACTCAAAGAGCAAACTCTTTTTCTTGCTCTTTGAGTTTACAACCACCTTATGCCGCAACAAAGAAACAGCAATCTTTTCCGGCTGTTTCTTTAAGGGGCGCCTGACATATAACATACAAGCATTTCGTTACGGCCACCTTATGCCGATCGCCACATTTTAATTTTACAACCATTTGTAAAAAACGGCTTATTCTTCTCTCATCTCGTTTATGCCATCTGCCGCTGTCATTATCCCTGCCGCCGGAAGCGGAACCAGGATGGGCTTGGATCATCCGAAACAGTACCATCGCCTTGCCGGCGTGCCCATCCTGATTCATACCATCCAAGCCTTTGTCACCATACCTTCCATCGACCGCATTATCGTTGTTGTCCCCAAGGATTTTATTGCTGAGACCAGCCAGCTGCTTACAGAATACAACCTGGCCAGCGCCGACATCATTATCACTGCTGGCGGTAGAAGACGGCAGGATTCAGTGCTGGCCGGCATGGAGTGGCTGACGGATGCAACCGAGATCGTTTTGGTCCATGACGGGGCCCGACCACTGGTCACCCCGGATCTCATCCAGCGCTGCCTTGAATCTGCATGGCAGCATGGTGCGGCCATTGCAGCCATACAGGTCAAAGACACCCTGAAAAGGTCCCGTCCCGATCAGACTATCGCGGCAACCGTTGACCGACAGGGCTTATGGCAGGCCCAGACCCCGCAGGCAGCCAGATTCTCGCTGCTCAAACAGGCATATGCGGCATTTAATGATCAGGATGTGACCGATGAGGCCGCTCTGCTGGCACTGGCTGGGATTGCCGTCACCCTGATTGAAGGTTCTGAGACCAACATCAAAATCACCCGGCCTCTGGATTTGATCCTGGCGGAAAAAATCATGCAATCACAGCCCCTCCCTATCATACGTATCGGCCACGGCTATGACGCCCACCGCCTTGTGCAGGACCGAGAGCTGGTTCTGGCTGGAGTTACCGTCCCTCACACCCTCGGTCTTGCCGGCCACTCCGATGCCGATGTGGTTACCCATGCCCTGTGTGACGCCGTGCTTGGGGCGCTTGGGATGGGCGATATCGGTCGTCATTTCCCGGACTCGGATCAGCGCTTCAAGGATATCTACTCCATCACCCTGCTGGAGCAGGTTATGGCGCTGGCCGCAGGCAAAGGCTTTACCATTTCTAATGCCGATATCACCATCATCTGCCAGGCCCCGAAACTGGCGCCCCATATGGACGCCATGCGCAAGACTCTGGCCACGGCCTGTCAAATAAGTACTGAACAGATCAACCTGAAGGCCACCACCACTGAAAAAATGGGCTTTACCGGCCGAGGTGAAGGTGTCGATTGCCATGCCGTAGTGCTGCTGACCTCGTTGCGCAATCAAGACAGACAAGAGAGGAGATAGGACAGATGAACATCCCCATCAATGAGGAACGGCTGGCCAGCACCTTTGTGCAGCTCTGCGAAATTGAAAGCCCATCCCGCCGGGAAAAAAAGGTGTCCGACTACCTGATCAGGACTTTCCATGATCTGGGAGCCGCAAACATTAAGGAAGACACGTCTGCAGAACAGACCGGCGCTGACTGCGGCAATCTCATCATTTCCATTCCAGGAAGCGGAAACGGCACTAAAGCGGAGCAAGAACCGATTTTTTTTGCCTGTCACATGGATACTGTCGAGCCTGGCTGCGGGGTAGAGGTGCTGCGCACCGGCGACATCTTCACCAGCCGCGGCGACACCGTGCTGGGCAGTGACGACAAGTCAGGGATTGCCGCCCTCATTGAACTGATCCAGATACTCCGGGAAAACAAGATCGACCATGGACCAATCGAACTCCTGTTCACCACCTGCGAAGAGATAGGTCTGCTCGGGGCCAAGGCCCTTGATCGCACCAAGATAACCGCCCGATATGGTTACGCCCTGGATTCAACAGGCATTGACCGGATCATAACCGGGGCACCCGCTGCTAACAAACTGAAGATCGAGGTCCACGGTATCGCCGCTCATGCCGGACTCCATCCAGAACAGGGGATCAGCGCCCTGTGCCTGACCGCAAGCGCCATTGCCGACCTCCGCCTCGGACGCCTGGATGAAGAATCAACGGCCAACTTCGGACTCATTCACGGAGGGGTGGCCACCAACATCATCCCGGACCACATCACCATTGAAGGTGAGGTCAGGAGCCACTCCCTGCAGAAACTGGCTGCGCACACCGAAGAGATCAAGCGGACATTTCAGCAGGTGATCGAATGCTGGCCGCTCCCGCCATCCCTGGCTCCCGCGGCATTAGAACATCCCTGTCCGTTGCCGCTCCCGCCAGTCACTCTTCATCCATCCATGGAGCGAGCGACACTGGGGCATCCCAGCCCTGTGTCCCTGGCTCCCGCGCCATCGGTGGAGATCAACGTCCAACTGGAATACCCGGCCATGCGCCTTAAACTGAGCGATCCGGTACTGGTACGAGTCAAACAGGCCGGGATAAACCTGGGCCGAAGCCTGGAATTTCAGATTGCCGGGGGAGGAAGCGACGCCAACATCCTCAACAGCTTCGGTTTACCCACCGCCATCATCGCCACCGGCATGGACAAGGTCCATACCATAGATGAGTGCCTTGATCTGAAAAACATGATCAGCCTGACCGAACTGCTCTTTGCCATTGTGGTGGCTGAACGACAACCTGTGGCTCTCGTCTTCTGAAAAAATGAAAATCTGCCTACCGTTTATCAACGACCTCAATATCATTTCACTTGGTGGAGGCTGTGCTGTTAAAACGGAACTCATCAGAAAATACTTCCCGGAACAACCTGCCCTCTTTTTTGATTATCTTTGGAATTTGGACGACGGACTTGAGGCATGTACCCAGATCATCCTGAACAATTTTCACGATTTTCAAGACATTGACGATTTATTCTATTATCCTCACCCCAAATGGAATACTGCTATTGAACTGAAGCCCATTTCCTTGTGTGTCAATCCTCCGGGAACAATCCAAAACATATTAATGAGTAAACATTTTATTAATATTTCCTTTTTTCACTACAAACACACCATGGACACACTGCAATCGTTCAAGAGGAAAAGTGAACGATTCAAAAAGATACTGCAAGACACAAACCGTCAAACCATTTTTCTTTACTATCGACAGTATAACGAGCCTGTAAACGGCAATTACGCTGAGAGGAATGATTATTCAATACATGAAAAATTATCCAGACTTGAGTCCGAATCAATAC
>CAITDH010000030.1 GCA_903891045.1 uncultured Desulfobulbaceae bacterium
CGGATTGCCTGGTTGGCAATCTTTGGTTTTATCTCAGTTGTCTTCACCTACTATGGCGTTAATTTTCTACTTGCAGGCCTGCACAGTTATGGCTCCTCAAATTAAGCCAAGAATAAAACAACAACCATTCCATTCACAAGAACGGCATCAGGAGCCGAAACGTAATGGTCAAGAATGGAATGGTTGTGTCGTAACGGCTTCGAACAACACAATCCGTAAAAAACAATTGACCACCCGCTACAAAATCTCATAAAGAAATTGGAATGCTGATTTCTTGACAAAGAAATTGGAAGAGGGTATATAATATAAATCTTTAAAAAGATATGTGAGTGAAGAATCATTCATCTATGCTGTTTAATTCTTAAAAAAGGGGGAAAATTATGAAAAAAACCGTAATGTACGCCGTAGTTTTGGCAATGGGTTTGGGATTTGCCGCTAACGGCATGGCCGCTGACAAGGGTCCTGCAGATATAACCCTGAAATCCACCATTGATGCCGGTGCCACACCAAAACCTGCAACCTTCCCACACGCAAAGCATCAAGAAAAAATGGCCTGTAAAGAGTGCCATCATTCCAAGGGCGCTGATGGAAAGCAGGTAGCCTATGTAGAAGGCCAGAAAAACGAGAAATGTGAATCCTGCCATAACAAGGCCGCAGGTATTGCCAACGCAAAAGTTGCAACCTTCAAGGATGCCGCCCATACACGCTGCAAGGGTTGTCATACCGAGAAGAAAGCTGGTCCTACCAAATGTCCTGATTGTCACAAATAAGCAGAATTTCTTTTTAGAAGTATCTCTGCTACAAGTATAAAAAAAGGCCGTCTTGAAAAAGACGGCCTTTTTTATGTCGTTGCTCATACTGAGCAAAAACTCCGATACAACACCTTTAAATTTCTTACAAGACCGTCATCTTGGAGATATCGCCGATCTGAAGAAACAACTGGGCAATGGCCGTCAACAGATTAAGCCGATTGCCCCGGATCTTCTCATCATCGGCCATAACCATAACCGACTCGAAAAAGAGATCCACTGGTTCTTTCAACACCAGCATCACAGCAAGTGCCTGACCATACTCTTTCTGGACCAACAATGGTTGTACTGTTGTTGCAACATGGGCATAGACATCTGCAAGATGTCGTTCAGACTCTTCCACCAGCAATACAGAGACGACCTCGCCCCCTTGGTGTTCTTTAATGATATTGCGAATCCGCTTAAATGCTGCCGCCAGAACTCCAAAGGCCTCCTCGTTACGAATGGCAGCAAGGGCGTCAATCTTCTGTTTGCAATCATTCGCATCATCAAAACCAAGGGATGTCACCGCCTCTACTGCTTGCGGATCAATACCTCTGGCCACCGCGTCATTAACAAAACGCCCCTTGATAAAGGCCACAACAGCCTCAACAGTCACGGCGCTGCCATCAACCTTATCGCCATACAAGGCCAGGGCCTTATACACCATTTCCCGAATGGACAAACTGTAGCCACGGTCACCAATAAGATGCAACAGGGCGAGGGCCAGTCGGCGCAAGCCAAAAGGATCCGTGGTACCAGTGGGTTGCTGGCCAATACCGAAACATCCGGCCAGGGTATCAAGACGATCAGCCAAACCAACAAGGGCGCCAAGGGTAGAGGTAGGCAGTTCGGATCCAGCCCTCTTGGGCAGATAATGCTCCCGAATGGCCAGGGCAATCTCTGCCGGTTCTCCATCATTTAAGGCATACGCTGCCCCCATATCGCCCTGCAGAGAAGGAAATTCGCCAACCATATCGGTCAGAAGATCAATCTTGCACAGCCGTGCTGCCCGCTGGGCCGCACCAATCTGTTCCGGCGCCAGTTTCTCTGCCAGCATGGCTGAAAGTTTAATCAGGCGTTCACTCTTCTCCAGCATGGTTCCCAGCCTGGACTGGAAGATAATCCCGGTCAAATCGGGCAACCGTTCTGCAAGCCGTCTTTTTTTATCAGCGCCAAAAAAGAACAAGGCATCTTCAAGTCTGGCCCGCAAGACACGTTCATGCCCCTTCCTGGTCAGAGCAATATCGGCGACCCGAGTATTATTGACCGCCACAAAAAAGGGAAGCAGACTCCTTTGCGCATCAACCACTGGAAAATATTTTTGATGTTCACGCATGGAGGTGATGAGCACCTCATCAGGCAATTCCAGAAAACGCTCATCAAAGGCCCCACAAACCGCAAAAGGGCATTCCACCAGATTGGTAACTGTATCCACTAGGGCCTCATCAATTGCCAGATGGGCGCCGGCAAGGCCGGGGGTCTCAGCCACTGCTCGCTCAATCTCTGCCAGCACCGCCAGACGACGACGGGCAGGATCGACCAGGACATGGGCCGCCACAAGTTGCTGCTCATAGCTTGATGCGCCTTGAATCTCAATGTCACCGGGGGCCATAAACCGATGCCCACGACTGCTGTGAGAAGAGACGATTCCATTCAGAGACAGGTTGACAACATCCTGGCCATAAAGCGCCAGCAGCCACTGCACAGGACGGGCAAAGGTGTTGCTGTTACATCCCCATTTCATTGATTTGGCGAATGCAAACTCCGCAAGAAGCCCACGCAGAAGATCAGGCAGAAGTTCAGCGGTCTGGACACCTACCACCTCTCTGACCAGCATCAGGTACTCTCCCTTCACCGTATCCACCACCCGCAGCTCTGTTGCCTGAGCACCCCTGGAACGGGCAAAGCCCTCGGCCGCCTTACTGAACCCGCCATCCGCATCAAGACCTGCTTTGGCAGAAGGTCCCAGAAGCTTCTCTCGGCGATCAGGCTGCCGATCCACAAGATCCTGAACGATCAAGGCCAGACGTCTCGGGGTTCCCGCCACCTTGACCTGCCCAAAACCAAGCTGCAACTCCGTTGCCTTCCTGATAAAATTCTGTTGTAATTGTTCAAGGGCAGGGAGAATAAAACCAGCGGGAAGTTCTTCAGTACCTATTTCAAAGAGAAGATCGGCCATAATAATATAGAGAGGAATAAATCAGGAAGAATATGAAGTTGTAGCAAAGGTAGAATAACCTTCAAAAAGATTCTCTACCGTTACCGAAAACCATTTTAAGGCGGACAATTCCGCAAGGCGAATCCCCAGTTGCCTGGTCAATGATTCCACAGACAACGTTCCTTGCAGATCCTGGTTGCTCTGTTCTTGTTCTTGACCAATAACCTGCTCAATGGCCAGTTCAACCAAGGTGATAATATCTTCTATCCAGATAAAATGACGGAACCTGACTACAATAACCGCATGTCCCCAATGACCAAGAGATCTGGGCAATCCCGACACCACCATTTCTTTCAACGGTAACGACACCGGGACAGTAAACTGAAATTCCAAATCATCACTTTGGGCAAGAGAACCGTGCATACGGCACTCATAACGGGAAGCATTCAAGCCATCCGGGTTTTGTTTTTTGGGCAGGAAATAAGCAAAGCCCATCTCCACATGGGCAGCCTCGGCCTCCAACCGTTCTTTCATCTCTTCAAGGATATGATGAAAGCCACGCAAGTCAATCTGTCCATGAAACCGGTTCAGGATCTCAATAAACCGGCTCATATGCGTCCCCTTAAACCGATGAGGCAAATTCACATACATATTGACGGTGGCCACAGTATGCTGACACTTCTTCGCCTTATCCAGAACTGTTATCGGGTACGAGATGGTTTTAACCCCGACCTTTTTGATATTGATGCGCCTGTGATCCAGCTCGCTCTGGATATCTTTCATAATCAAGGAACCAATTCAGAAAAAAAAGACGTACAGATTATCCCAGATACTTGTGAATCGCCTCTTTCAGCTTCTGCAGGTCTGGTGATTTGACGATATACTCATCTGACGCCCAGGCGCTTAGGTCTTGCTTATATTCATGATAAGCGGTACTGAGAATAATTGGGAGTTGCGGGGCGATCATCTTCATCTGTCGTAACACCTCAATCCCATTCATTCCTGGCATCTGAATATCAAGGATAACCAGATCGGGAGATTCAGATTTGAATTTTTCCAAAGCCTCTTCGCCAGTAAAGGCAGAAATTACCTCAAAACCCTCATCCTGAAATTCTTCCTGATACAGAAGCTGAATACCCTCTTCATCATCAACCAGTAAGATTTTCTTCATGGCCTTGCCTCCTGTGTTCCTTTTTCAAGTGATTCACGCAGATACAGTGCAGCCTCTTCAGGGGGCATAGGATTGATATAAAACCCGGACCCCCATTCAAACCCAGCAATGGATGTCAATTTGGGAACGATCTCAAAATGCCAGTGAAAATGTTTCATACTTTCAGAACGTAAAGGTTGGGTATGCAACACAAAATTATAGGGCACCCCTGGAATGCAGGCATCAAGACGTCGTAACGTCTCGGAAAAAATTTCGGACAGAACCGCAAGTTGCTGATCACTCTGATTATGATATCCAGACTCATGATGTTTGGGGAGAATCCACATCTCAAAAGGAGTCCGCGGCGCAAAAGGAGTCATCGTGATAAAAAGCTCATTCTGGCACACCACCCGCATCTTCTGCTGGATCTCCTGACGGATGATATCACAATAGATACAGCGTTCCTTGTAATTATAATACTCTAATGTCCCTTGCAGCTCAGAGACAATCATGCGTGGGAGAATCGGCAAGGCAACAAGCTGGGAATGCGAATGTTCCAGCGATGCCCCGGCGGCACGGCCAAAATTCTTGAAGACCAGAACATAGCGGAAGCGAGGATCACGCTCCAGATCTTGAATCCTGGCCCGGAAGGCCTGAAAGACCAGCACCATATGCGCGACCCCAAGCTCCGCAAAGACATCGTCATGACGCGGACTCTCGATTACCACCTCATGAGCGCCAATCCCATTCATCTTGTCATAAAGCCCCTCACCCTGACGGTCAATCTCTCCTTCAATGACAAGGGCGGGATATTTATTGGGAACCACCCGCACCTGCCAGCCAGGGGTATTGGCAGGTGCCCCATACGGTCGGCCATAGGCGAGCACCTCAGGGGGCGTTGTATTTTCATTCCCAGGACAAAGGGGGCAAAAACCTCCAGTAGTAGGCGCCTCGGCAACAATAAAATCAGTGGGCCGCTTGGCACGTTCCTCGGCAATGATAATCCAGCGTCCCAGGACAGGATCTTTTCGTAACTCAGGCATGGTTATTCTGTTTCATGGATACCATGAGCGCCATGGCCTTTTTCATTCTTTTCCTGAAGAGTTTTGCAATCAATACACAAAGAGGTAACAGGCCTGGCCTCAAGGCGCTTCATGCCAATCTCCTCACCACACCCCTCACATGCGCCAAAAGTGCCATCCTTGATCCGTTTAAGGGCATCCTCAATCTTGGGCAGCAATTTTCGTTCACGATCACGGATACGAAGCTCAAAACTCCGGTCGGCCTCAGCGCTTGCCCGATCATTAGGGTCGGGAATACTACCACTCTGATCAGTCAGTTCAGTCAGCGTCCGTTCTGCTTCACTCAGGATCTCTGCACGTTTATCCTCAAGCAGCGTCCTGTACCGGTCCAGCTCTTTCTGCTCCATTCACTCCTCCCTCAAATTATCCAGCAACCCTATCAGGGGTCTAAAGTACAGAAAAAAGTAATCCCTTTATTCTTATCGAACAAAGGTCCCGCTTTTACCACCTGTTTTTTTTAACAGACGAATATTATTGATCACCATGGTTTTATCAACTGCTTTGCACATATCATAAATAGTCAAGGCCGCCATTGAGACCGCAGTCAAGGCCTCCATCTCCACACCTGTCTTGCCACAAATCCCGACTGTTGCCTGGATTTCGATGGCACAATTCTCATCATGAAAGACAAAGTCCACATTGACCTTGGTAATCATCAACGGATGAGTAAGCGGAATAAGTTCATCGACCTTTTTAGCGGCCATAATCCCCGCAAGCCGAGCGACACCCAGGACATCACCTTTCGCCATGGAGCCGCTCTTCACCAGGGCGTAGGCCGACGCCGACATGCTGATACTCCCAGCAGCCAATGCCACTCTGACAGACTCACTCTTACCGCTGACATCTACCATTCGGGCATTGCCATCGCCATCGAAATGAGTAAATCCTGATTCTTTATCCATCTGGCTCATAAACGACTATTCTTCCTCTTTGCTCTTTTTACCAAGGACTTCATTAAAGAGTCGACTAAAAAATCCTTCCTGCTCTTTATGGTGTCCATGCTCCCGACACAGAGCATCAAACTTCTCAAGAAGTTCTTTCTGCTCATCACACAAATTGACAGGCGTCAGCACCTGAAGTTCAACCACCATATCCCCACGCTTACTGCCACGCAAACTGGGAACCCCTTCGTGACGCAAGGTAAACATGGCTCCAGACTGGCTGCCTACCGGGATTTTCAGATTCTTTTTACCATGAATCGTGGGAACCTCTACCTTACAGCCCAGGGCGGCCTGAGCCATGGACACGGGAAAACGGCAGTAAATAGTATCCTCTTCCCGTTTAAAAAATTCATGTTCCTCCACATGGATAACCACATAGAGATCACCAGTAGCGCCGCCACGACGACCGCCCTCACCTTCTCCACGCAAGCGCATCCGGGAACCATGGTCAACACCAGCAGGAATCTTGATTGAAACCTTCTTGCTCTTGTTCACCAGTCCAGACCCGTTACAGTCCGCACAAGGATCGGTAATAATCTCTCCCTCGCCATGACATTGTGGACAAGGGGAACTGACCTGGAAAAAACCCTGAGAGCGGATCACTTGGCCCCGCCCATGACAACTGGGACAGGTCTCTCTCTTGTGACCAGGACGACACCCTGAACCTTCGCAGCTCCAGCAGGTATCACGCCTGTTCAGTTCCACCTCTTTGGCCACACCATGCATGGCCTCCATGAACGAGATGGTAACATCATAACGCAAATCATTGCCGGGGACCGGGCCCCCGCGCCTCGGTTGCGCGCCACCCCGCCTCCCGAAAAGGTCGCCAAACAGATCGCCAAAACCCGAAAAGACATCTTCATAATTACCCGGCCCCTGATACCCGCTGCTCTTCAGGCCTTCATACCCATAGGTATCATAGATCTTTCGTTTCTGGACATCGCTGAGTACCTCATAGGCCTCAGCACACTCTTTAAAAAGGGACTCGGCATCTTTATCATCCGGATTCCGATCAGGATGATACTTCATGGCATGCGTCCGATACGCCTTCTTGATCTCGCTGCTGCTTGCGGTCCGGCTTACAGACAATACTTCATAATAATCTCTTGGCATTCTTCTAACTCGTGCAAAACAAGATTATGCGACAACGTCCTGCTCATCAGAAAAGCAGCTATCCAGGCCTTCCTTCCGGGAGTGATCTGTCAGTCCCTTGATATTCTTAAAGGTAACCTTGTTCGCAGCGATTTCCCGCAGGGTCATGACAATCTCTTTATTATTCCCTGGTACCAGAAAAGGTTCGCCATGTCGATGCTGTTTAATGCGTTGGACAGTAAGATGAATCAGATTAAACCGATTGTCATCACCAATTTGCGCCAAACAATCTTCCACCGTAATTCTTGCCATACAATACCCTCGTTTTATTAGAAGTCGTTACGAAATAACCACTATTCTTTGACGATTTCATTACGACTGTTTATGTCGTTTTTGTCATCCCGATGACAATATTATTGTGTCACAACGGTTGACTCTCTTATCGAGTGCTCTTAATGCAATTCTACTCTTCTTCCTGCAATCTATCCCCCTGAATATATTCCTATTTTTTAAAAGGATTCTTTAAAAGCATGGTCTCATCACGATC
>CAITDH010000031.1 GCA_903891045.1 uncultured Desulfobulbaceae bacterium
ATCCTACCCTTATAGGTGGATCAAAAAATGATCCGGGAAGCTTTTTATTTCATTTTTTTATTTTTCATACTGTTTCAGGGCGGCAATCAACCTTCCCTTGATCTCACTCCGCAGTTCATCCGGTGCAATCACCTCAACATCCGGGCCATAGCGCAGAATATCCAGCACCAGTTCACGGGAATCGCCATAAGGCAGACTGAGTTGATAGGAACCATCATCCAGCCAGCTTCCCTGCTGATCCGGGTGCCATTGTTCTTCGGCCACCCAGCGGGCACGTTGCGGGGTAAAACGCAGGACGGCGGTCTGCGTCGCCGGGCCGGAAAAGATCCCGAAGGAACCGCTGTAATATCGGTCAAGCTGTTCATCAGGAATTTCCATCGCCTCTTCATCGAGCATGACAAGATCACGGATACGGTCAAGGGCCAGGGTGCGGAGCGCTTCGGCCTGGTGGCACCAGGTGTCGAGATACCAGTTTTCCCGGTAATAGATCAGACGTTGGGGGGAGACAATCCGGCTGGAGAGACAATCATTGGCCCGATTATGATAGTGCAGATTCAGTTTGCGGCGTTGCAGGGTGGCTGAGGCGGCGGTATGAAAATTTTCCGGCAGACAAGAACGCGCGCCGACACTGTGAAAACGAAAGCGACGGAAAACTTCACCCGTGGCCACATGGTTGGTTTGCAGGATCGATTCAATCCGCTGCCGGAATAAAGAAAACTCCTGCCGGAGCAGACCGGGCTGCATACGGCTGAGCAATTCATGAACGGTGAGCAGGGCCTGGAGCTCGGAAAGGCTGAACCAGAGGCCGGGCAGCTCATATTGATCACCACCGGTCCGGTCCAGGATATAGCCATTTTGCGCCTTATCGTAACGAATGGGCATCCCCATTTCATGGCGCAGTTTAGCGATCACCCGCTTGACCGTGGGAGGGGAACATTCCATCCGCCCCTCCAGTTCGCGCATGGTGATCGGATAACGGCGGGAATAGAGGATAATGCGCAGTTGGCAAATGCGGTCAAACGTGCTCATTGTTTTCTCCGGCAAAGGGACGAAGAGGGATCAGAAACATTCACTCTTGCCAATGCTATCGAAGAAAGCAACAATTTTATGCAAAAACACAAAAAACCCCGGTGAATTTCACGCCGGATATTTCTCACCCAGTTTTAATGGAATACGGATCAGTAGTAAAAATCGAAGACAAAAAAAGGGGCATCCAGAATGAATCTGAATGCCCCTTTTTAATGCTATGTGGCGTCCCCAACCGGATTTGAACCGGTGTTGTCGGCGTGAAAGGCCGATGTCCTGGACCTGACTAGACGATGGGGACCAGTATGAACTATGGTGGGTCGTGCGCGACTTGAACGCGCGACTCTCTGATTAAAAGTCAGATACTCTACCAACTGAGTTAACGACCCGTAAAGGTACGCCTTATACAAGGTCATTCTCGGCCTGTCAACAGAAAAACACTTACTTGGAAACATTTATCATCTATGTCCCCGTGAGTCAAGGGATTTCCATATGATCAGAATACAACCCAAGTCAGAACCTATTTCCATTGAAAATAAGGAACGTTAAAAGAGGTCCAAAGGTCAGCCCTACGATTTTTGATGTGGCCATGAAAAATGAATGATGTATATTGATGCCGTTAGCCTCGAAACGTCAACTATCATAACAACTATCATTTTTCAGGCGCTTATCCGGGCCTGGGAGCAGGATTAAAAATATGGGTTTTCTTAATGGTTCGGCAAGTTTTGTCCGCTTCAGCGTCGAAGGAGATATTCCGGAAAATTTCTGGGATTTTGCCGCAGAGCGGATCACGGCCTTTTCTTTCAAGGATATTGATGAGACCTACGATGAATTTTCCGTCGGCTGGGTCTCAGTCCAGAATATGTTTGATGCCGATTTTCAGTTTGCCTCCTATGCCAGCGGCGATTATGTCACTCTTTCTCTCCGCATTGACGAACGCAAGGTAGCCCCGGCCATCCTCAAAAAATTTGCGCAGAAGGAGGAGGAGCGGATCAAAAAGGAAAAGCAGATCCCCAAGATTGGCCGCTCCATGAAGATCGAGATCAGGGAGCGGATCCAGAACGAACTGATGAAGAAATCGGCGCCAATCCCGGCAGTCTATGACCTGTGCTGGAACCTGTCGGAGTCAACCCTGATCTTTTTCAGCACCAACAAAAAGGCGCACGCCCTGCTTGAAGACCTGTTCAAAGAGACCTTCGGCCTGCTCATTGTCCAGCAGATCCCTTATTACATGGCAGAACGCCTTTTAGATGACGATGACGCGCCGCGCTTGGCATCCATCACCCCGGACATCTTTGTATAAAATACCCATACAGCAGGTATTCCCTTTTTTTGAACCTTCCGCCGCACCGGCCCTTGTGACTACATTATGGATTTAGTTGATCTTATTGCTGAAAAACGATTTATCGGCCAGGAATTTCTTACCTGGCTGTGGTGGAAGAGTGAAGAACGCGGCGGCAGTGTGGAACTGCCCGGTCAGGGTGACATCACAGTTGTCTTTGAAAAACATATGCTTCTTGAGTACGGCGAGGGCGAATCCAGCGAAAAATGCATCTGCAGCGGTCTGCAAAGCGAACTCAAAGAGGCGCGCACCGGTCTGATCATGGGCAAAAAGCTGGAACAGGCGCGAATCCAGTTGGCCCAGAATGATTATGAATGGAATTTCACCATGGCCGCCGCGATCATGGAGTTTCGCAATGTCAAACTGCCGAAAACCGGACCGGCGGCGGAAGGCGGGGACAGCCCGGAAGAAAAAGAGGGGATGATCCTGGAGCGCATCTTCCTCTTTGAAGAGCTGATTCGTCTGGTGCAGGCCCTCTTCCGCATGTTCCTGGAGATTCGGGTCAGCAATGACTGGAAGGATGAACTGGTCAAGATCCGCAAATGGGTCCACGCCAAGGGCCAGATGGCTGAAAGCAGAGAAGAATGATAAGAACCGAGTACATACAACGGGATGACCATGGAATTTGAAACCGTAATCGGGCTGGAAATCCACGCCCAACTCAAGACCGAATCCAAGATTTTCTGCGGCTGCTCCACCAAATTCGGGGCGCCGTCCAACACCCAGACTTGTCCGGTGTGTCTTGGGATGCCCGGCACCCTGCCGGTCCTCAATAAAAAGGTGGTGGAGTTTGCCATCAAGATGGGGCTGGCCACCGGTTCGACCATCAAGCGGTTCAGTCAATTTGCCCGCAAAAACTATTTTTACCCCGATCTGCCCAAGGGGTATCAGACCTCGCAGTTTGATCTGCCCATTGTGGAACATGGGCAGGTGGAGATCGAGGTGGACGGTAAAAAACGGGAAATCGGCATCACCCGCATGCACATGGAAGAGGATGCCGGCAAACTGATCCATGATGATCGCGAACCCGTCTCCTATGTCGATCTCAACCGTACCGGCACCCCGCTGCTCGAAATCGTCTCCGAGCCGGATCTGCGTTCCCCGGAAGAGGCCGCCGCCTATCTGCGTAAGATCCACGCCATCCTCCGCTATCTCGATATCTGTGACGGCAACATGCAGGAAGGGAGCTTCCGTTGCGACGCCAATATCTCCCTGCGCCCTGTAGGCCAGGAAAAGCTCGGCACCCGCACCGAACTCAAAAACATGAACTCGTTTAAAAATGTGCAGAGCGCCCTGGAATACGAGGTGCGAAGGCAACGGGACATCCTCATGGACGGCGGTGCCATCATCCAGGAAACCCTACTCTGGGATCCCGACCGCAACTGCACCGAGTCCATGCGCGGCAAGGAAGAGGCCCACGATTACCGCTATTTCCCCTGCCCAGATTTGGTGCCGATTGTGATTGATGATGCCTGGATTGAGACGATCCGCGCCACCCTGCCCGAACTGCCGGATGAGCGCAAAATCCGGTTCATGCAGGCTTACGAACTACCCGAACATGATGCCTCGCTCCTGACCGGCTCCCGCGAACTGGCCGACTATTTTGAGACAGCGGCCAAGACCTGCAATCAGGCCAAGAAGGTCTCCAACTGGATCATGACCGAACTGATGCGCG
>CAITDH010000032.1 GCA_903891045.1 uncultured Desulfobulbaceae bacterium
CTTTTTCGGTACGGGTTCCCGTGGTCAGGATCTCGCCGCTGGCCAGCACCACTTCCAGGCCAATGATAAAATCCTTGGTTACTCCATATTTCACGGCCGAAGGACCGCCGGCGCATTCGGCCGCGTTGCCGCCCATGGTGCAGAATTTGAGGCTGGCCGGGTCGGGGGGGTAAAAGAGGCCGAGTTTTTTGACCGCCTGCTGAAAATCTCCGGTGATGACACCAGGTTCAACGATACCAATCTGGTTGTCCTTGTCAATCTCCAGGATATGGTTCAGGCGGGAGCACGCCAGCACCAGCCCACCCTGTACCGGCAGGGAGCCGCCGGTCATGCCGCTGCCGGCACCTCTGGCCACTACCGGAAAGGTATGGGCGCTGGCCAGGCGCATCAGCGCGACAACCTGGGCCGTGGAATCAGGAAAGGCCACGACATCGGGGAGGAAGGTCTTTCCGGTGCCGTCGTAGGAATAACAATGCAGATCCTCAAGGCTGGTGGTACAGTTTTTCCGGCCAACAATTTCGGCGATTTTTTTGATAATATCTTTATCCATATGGGGTATATTAGCCGAGTCTTGAAAAAATGAAAGGGTGATTACAGGCTGGTCGGCTCAATAGTATCAATTTTGCCTTCTTTGTGGGCAATGGATGATAGGTGGAGAAAAAGGAGGGCAGTTGTGAGCGAAGAAAAGAGAATACGGGTTGCATTGCTGGCTGGTGGTAGATCAAGTGAGCGGGAGGTGTCATTGAAGGGTGCGCTTGGGGTTGAAAAGGCTCTGGATCCCCGGAAATTCAAGGTTACGCGCTACGATCCGGCAACGGATCTGGCTGTCCTTGCCCAGGATGCGCCCTCCATTGATGTGGCCTTTATTCTCCTGCATGGCTTGTATGGTGAGGATGGGACGGTGCAGGGCTTTCTTGATCTGCTGGGTGTGCCGTACCAGGGATCCGGGGTGCTGGGCAGCGCCATGGCCATGGACAAGAATCTGGCCAAAATCATGTACCGGCTGCATGGTCTGCCGGTAGCCCCGTGGGAGATGGCGCGCCCTGAAGATGTACAGTCGCCGAAGCGATTGCTGGAGCGGCTGCATCTGCCCCTGGTGATCAAGCCGGTGCGGGCCGGGTCGAGTCTGGGGATGTCCATTGCTATGACCGTGGAGGAGCTGGCAGCAGGGATTAAGACGGCCTATGATCATGACTCTCAGGTCATGGTGGAGCAGTTCGTCAAGGGCCGTGAGATTACCGGCGGGGTCCTTGGTAATGAGGAACTGACCGCCTTGCCGCTGGTGGAGGTTATCCCCAATAAGGAATTTCTCTTTTTTGACTATACGGCCAAATATCAGCCAGGTGCCTCAACGGAGTTGTGCCCGGCCCCCATCAGCCAACTGCTGCGCGAAAAGGCGCAGCAGTTGGCTCTTGCCGCCCATAGGGCCCTGCAACTACGCGGCTATTCCCGCACCGATATGATCCTTTCCGAAGAAGGTGATATCTATATATTGGAGACTAATACGATCCCCGGCATGACCCCTACCAGCCTTCTCCCACAAGCAGCTGCCGTATATGGGTTGAACTTCCCGGCGCTGCTGGAGCGTTTGATTGAGCTGGCACTCCAGGGGGCAGGAAAGTAATGGGAAAAAGATGCACGGTGTTGTGACAACAGTGCAGTTTGGTAATTTCGAGGTCGGTCGGGTTTACGCTGCGCTAACCCGACAATCCTCTACATTGCGCCCTTACCCGTCAAAACAATCCGGATCGTCCGCAGAAATATCATGAGATCAAGGACCACACACCGGTTTTTGATATAGTAGAAATCGTACATCAGCTTCTGGCGCGTATCTTCGACGGAATTGCCGTAGGGGTAACTAATCTGCGCCCATCCGGTGATCCCGGGTGTTACCATGTGCCTTTCGGGATAATAGGTAATCGCTTTAGTGTACATCTCCACCAGGCTGAGCGCCTCCGGCCTTGGACCGATCAGGGTCATTTCACCTTTGAAGATATTAAACAGTTGGGGCACTTCATCTAACCGCGTCTTGCGCACGATCCTGCCCACACGGGTGATGCGGTCATCATTGTCTGTGGTCCAGTGGACGTTGTTGCGGTCAGCGCCATCGACCATGGTCCTCAGCTTCCAGGCCCGGAAAGGTTTGCTCCCTCTGCCCATGCGCTGCTGGGAATAAAATACCGGCCCCCGCGAATCCAGCTTGATCAACAGGGCAATGAAGGGAAACAGGGGCAAGGCCAGGCAGAGCCCGACACAGGAGACCGCAATATCAGCTAATCTTTTTATGTACCAGAAATAACGGTTATTCGAAGTGCTTAATTCCAGGAGGAACCAGTTGTCATTGAGATGGTCGATCGGCACCCTGCCGGTTATTTCCTCGATCACTCTTCTGAATTCTGAAACCTTGATTTTGCTTTGCATGCATTCCAGCAGAAGTTTGATCAGGTCATCGTTCTGGGAGGGAACTGCGACAATGACCTGATCAATAGCCTCTTTCCTGGCGATCGAGACCAGGTCCGGTATGTTCCCCAGGCGAGGCAGCTTGTTCTGCGCCTGGCTCCCATTTCCCCCGGACACATAGCCGACTACTTCTGTGCGAAGATAGGCACTGGAACTGATGAACTGTGCTACCTCCAAACTTCTTTTTCCGTCACCGACAATGAGGGTCCGCCATGGAATTGATGAGAGCATACGTTGATTGAGGATTTTACGGAAGTAGACAACAAGAGTGAATGCACTTCCATAAAAAATAATGAACACCGCCCGCGGAATCGGGTCCCGGAAGAAAAAAAAGAAGAACGTCGACAAAATCGCGCTTGCCAGTAATCCAAAGCCGAGGATTAATACTTGCTGGCCAAAACGTTGCCGGACTTTGTGCAGGGCATATCCGTCACAAACAAAGAAAAGGAGGACTATGGGAATAAAGAGAGCCGTAAAACCCCAGAGATGGTCATAAAGGAGGCCAAAGGTAAAATGGGCCTTATGACCAAGGAGGAGGGCAATAACGAATGAGCACAACATTGCCATACTATCACTTATCAGCAGTAATGCGGCCTTTTCTTGAATATGTGTTTTCATTTACAAAATATCACTTTACGCAGTATGGGTTAGGAACAGTCCTATTATAAATGAGCCACTATTGCAAAATATTGCCCGGCAACAATACGCCAGGTGTAACGCTGATTGGCTATCTCCAGCATATCCATCCCGACTTTTTCCGCAACGATCTTATCCAGAGACTCGATGAGTCGCCGCAATTCTTCGCTATCGCCAAAGAAGAGCGCCTTGTCCTCCGTGGTACTACGATTGTAATCACAATCAAAAGCCAGCACAGCCTTGCCGAAATGCATCGCCTCCACCAACGAAGGATTGGTGCCGCCTGCCGAGTGTCCGTGGACATAAGACGCTGCTCGTGAGCGCAGCGTCTTGAGCTTGCCCAGGTCATAGATGGGATCAAGCAAGAATAGATTCTTGCAGGCGGAGAAGCGTTCCCGGACGACACGACCATACTCACTGTTGTTCCAGTTACCCACCATCACTAAAGGATGTGCATCGAGCTTTGAAAACGCCTCAAGAATAACATGCACATTGTTCTCAGGTTCGATGCGGCAAACCGAAAAGGCATAC
>CAITDH010000033.1 GCA_903891045.1 uncultured Desulfobulbaceae bacterium
GAATTTTTTGGGCTGTGTCCCCGGTGTCAGAAAAAAAATAGAGCTATAAAAGGAGACAATACGATGGGATGTGGATGCGGGTGTGCGAAAAAAAACCTCACTGATGAGCAGAAAAAGGTTTTACAGGCCATGGCTGATTGTGATGGTCCTTGTGCTGCCAAGGATATTGCGGCCGCTACGGGTCTTGATGCCAAGATGGTCAGTGGCAAGATAGCTGATCTCAAGAAGCAAGGCTTTGTTGACAGTCCGGTGCGCTGCAAGTACGGCATCACCGCTGAAGGCCGGACGGCCATAAAGGGTTAGTGCCCAATCGAAATGTCGGCACCACCCTTTTTAAGGGTGCTTGTATACTCTCACAAATTAATAAACTGAATAAGGAAAAAGATAATGAACCCACTTGTAACCAATGAAGCCCCTGATTTTAAAGCTATTGCCGTAATGCCGGACAACTCTTTCAATGAGGCATTCACTCTCTCCGCTCTTCGTGGCCAATATGTGCTGCTGTTTTTTTATCCACTGGATTTCACCTTTGTCTGTCCTTCCGAGATCCTGGCCTTTAACAGGGCCCTTGGTCAGTTTAAGGAGCGGAACTGTCAGGTGGTGGGTGTCTCGGTTGACTCTCATTTTACTCATCTTGCCTGGAAAAATACGGCCATAAATGACGGTGGGATCGGCAATATCCAGTTTCCTCTAGTTGCTGATCTGGATAAGAGTATTGCTCAGAACTATGGGGTGTTGCTGCCCATGGGCATTGCCCTGCGCGGTCTGTTTATTATTGATAAGGATGGCGTGATTCGCAGTCAGGTGGTTAATGACCTGCCGTTGGGCAGAAGCGTGGATGAGGCCCTGCGGGTTCTTGATGCCCTGCAGTTTACCGAGCAGTATGGTGATGTCTGTCCGGCCAACTGGAAAAAGGGTGACGATGCCATGACCCCGACGGCTGCCGGTGTGGCCAAATATCTAACTGAACACGCTAACGGTTAATGAGTATTGATGGTTATGGCTGGTATCCGGCGGGTAGGGTGTTCTGCCCGGCCTGCCGGATGGCGGTAAATGAAAAAATCTACAGGGAGACGTGACGATGGCTGAGAAACTTGGTGTCTACAAATGTAATATCTGTGGCAATATTGTTGAGGTCCTTCATGCTGGTGGCGGTGATTTGAGTTGTTGCGGTGCGCCGATGGTGTTGATGGCTGAAAATACCGTGGATGCGGCCAAGGAAAAACATGTGCCGGTCATCACCAAAGTGGATGGTGGCTACAAGGTCAATGTCGGCAGTGTTGCCCATCCCATGGATGAGAAACATTATATTGAATGGATCGAGTTGATTGCTGGAGACTCCTGTTATCGCCAGTTTCTGAATCCCGGCGATGCGCCCGAGGCCTTTTTTGCCATAACAGCAGATAAGGTTGTTGTCAGGGAGTATTGTAACCTGCATGGGACCTGGAAAGCATGATTGTGATGTAACTGATTGATTTGCATAATTTTTTATCTTTAGGGAGAATATGATGGTCGTACCGGAGGAAATGTATCAGTGCCAGATGGTAAATTGTGGGTATATCTACAATCCGGACAAAGGGGATCGCAAAGGTAAGATTGCCAAAGGCACCCAATTCAAGGATATTCCCGATGATTGGCATTGTCCGGTTTGCGGAGCCAGTAAAAAAGCGTTCAGACCTCTGGCAGGACCGGGCTCTGTTCACGCGGAAAATGCACAGGCCCAGGTGGCCTCTGCGCAATCTTCAGGGAGTACAGGCGTCATGCAAAAATATCGATGCAATATTTGTGGGTATGTTTATGATCCGGCAGTAGGAGAGCCCGCCGCCGGTATCGCCCCCGGGACGGCTTTTGAGGATGTCCCCGATGACTATGAATGTCCGGTCTGCGGGGCAACAAAGGATGATTTTACCGCCATTTGATCTTGCGTTGAGACGTAGAGAGTTTTCTCTCCTCCTCTGCGTCTCAACGAACCCGAAAAAATTTATAAAATAACTGTTTGTGCTGAATTTATTTCTTGGTAATACGGGCTTAAAGAGGTTACAGAGTGCAAAAGAAGATCTTGCTGGTCGCTTTTCAGGGGCAGCCCATGTGCTTTATCCATGTCCTGCTGAATGCGTTAGACCTGCAGGCAAATGGTCATCAGTGTAAAATTATTATCGAAGGCGAGGCTACGCGCCTGATTCCCGAGATCAGTCAGGACGGCCATTTCTTGAATGGTTTGTATCGGCAGATGCTGGCACAGGGACTCCTTGAGGGTGTCTGCCGCGCTTGCGCTTCCAAGATGCAGGTGCTTGAAAATATTAAAAAAGAAGGCCTTCCTCTTCTTGACGACATGTCAGGGCATCCGGGGATGGCGAAATATATTGAACAAGGGTTTGCAATTATTAATTTTTGACAGGAGGACAGGACGTTGAAGCCGATTAAGCTTGCCGAAAATATTTACTGGGTTGGGGCCGTTGACTGGGATGTTCGGGATTTTCATGGCTATTCCACCAATCGGGGGACTACCTATAACGCCTTTCTGATCATGGATGAGAAGATCACCCTCATCGATACGGTCAAGAGTGACATGAAGGCCGATCTGATCGCCCGGATCAGCGAGATTGTTGACCCGAAAAAGATTGATTATATCGTCGTCAACCATGTGGAGATGGATCATTCCGGCGCCCTGCCCGATATGATTGAGCTGATCCAGCCGGAGAAGATTATCTGTTCCACCATGGGGCAGAAGGCCCTGGTGCAGCATTTTCACCGGGAAGACTGGCCCTATGAGATTGCCACGCCGGGAAAGGATATCAGCCTGGGCGCCAAGACCCTGTCATTTCTTGAGACCCGGATGCTGCACTGGCCGGATTCTATGTTCACCTATGTGAAAGAGGACAAGATCCTCTTCTCCAGTGACGCCTTCGGTATGCATCTTGGCACCAGTGAGCGCTTTGATGATCAGGTCGATCCGGCTATCCTGATGGAGGAACTGACCAAGTATTATGCCAACATCCTGACCCTCTACTCGCCGCTGGTGAAAAAATTGATCGCCAAGGTCAAGGAGATCGGCCTCGAGATCAAGATGATCGCCCCGGATCACGGCGTCGTCTGGCGGTCCAACCCGATGATGGCCATTGAGGCCTACGACCGCTGGAGCCATAATGAAGGCAAGGGCAATGCCCTCATCATCTATGACACCATGTGGCATTCTACCGAGATGATGGCCAAAGAGGTGGCCCTTGGCCTGCAGGATGAAGGGATCTCCGTGAAGCTGTTTAACCTGCGGTACAATCATCGCAGTGATGTTATGAAGGAGGTGCTGGATGCCAGCGCCATTATCCTGGGCTGCCCAACCCTCAACAATGGGTTGCTGCCGAGGATGGCCGGCTTCCTCATGTATATGCGCGGTCTGCGGCCCACCAACAAGATCGGCGCTGCCTTTGGTTCCTATGGCTGGTCGGGTGAATCGGTGAAGCTGCTCAACGAGGCGATGACCGAGATGAAATTTGATCTCATTGATGAGGGCATCAAGGTGAAATATGTCCCTGAGGCCGGTGATCTCGCCAAATGTGTTGAGCTTGGCCGTAAGGTTGGTC
>CAITDH010000034.1 GCA_903891045.1 uncultured Desulfobulbaceae bacterium
AAGCTTGAGCATCATTTTCCAGAGAAAACTTGGCAACAACGCTCTTTTTTTCACTTTCACAAGATAAGATAATCCAGATTGAACATATTGCCAACCTCTTCCCTCCGCCCGTCCATAGGTATCAAGCAGCCATCTTTCGGTGACATGCAGCACTCCGATATCAAATGAACGCCGAAACTCCTGCAGACAGGTATAGTTATGAGAATGACAAACCATCGCTTCCGCCACATAAGCAACTTTATACCCGTGCATCAACAAACGGCCAACCGCGCAAGTATCCTCACCAAAGATCAATCCGTTTTTGAAGTAATCAACCTCGGCGAGGGCCGTCCGGCGATACGCAGCAAACGAATTTGAGGCAAAGACGGTTTGAAACCCAAACCTTTCCCGATCAGCAAAACTGCGAACAACAGATTGCGGTGGATAATTAAAATAACGCAGATGCGTGGCAAGGACAGTGGCATCACGACTTGGCAACTGACGGCCATAGGTGACAGCAATCGTCTCATCTAACAACAGGGGCGCAATAAGTTTTGCCAAGGCATCTGTGGAGACAGGGACCGCATCTTGCGTCACAAAAACCAGGATATCGCCCCGTGCCTTCCTGGCGATCATAGATCGAGTTCCACCGTGATCGAAGTCCTCCGGGGAAACAATCAAGACCTGAGCACCGAACTCTTTGGCAATTGCAACCGTTCCGTCCTCAGAAGAAGAATCAACGACCAATAGTTCATGAGATAAAACGGTCTGCCGAGAGAGAGAGACAAACAGTTCTCGTAAAGACACTGCGCCATTCCACGTAGGGAGTATCACCGACAACAAAGGTTTATTATGGGACATACCAAAAGAGAACATGGAATATATTGATTTATGGATACAAAAAAGAACTATAAATGAAAAAATCGCACCAGAAAATACTTCAACCAGGCCCAGATCATATAGGGTGAGGGATGTTTTTTGTAAAGCAGGATCTCATTTTCGGCCGCCATACATCGTAGTTCAATAGGTATTGTCCCTCTTTTTTTATTCCAGCCACGACCATGATAAGCTAACAGCCTCGGATGATAGAGAAGCTGCCATCCCGCTTTCCTCATGCGTAGACTGAGCTCAATATCCTCTTTATACAGAAAGAAATCAGGATCAAAAACAGGCCCAGGCAGGGTCCGCAGAGCTGTCATTCGACAAAAAAGCAGCGCTCCACATAAGGCAGGAACTAACGCTGGGGTATCATATTGTCCCCTGTCTTGCTCTCTCTGGCCTCGATCAAACCAACAACCATACCATTTACGGAAAACACCCGTTGAATCCAGCCTGCCAGTTGGTGCGTTCTGCTTAATGTCATACCCACTCAATTTTCCAGAAATCATCCCTACCTCCGGGTTATTCAGACAAATCCCCAAAGCTGTTTCAATAAAATCAGGAAATAAAAAAGTATCAGGATTGAGAAAGACGACAAAATCAGTTTGATGAGAAACAAGCTCCATCCCTAAATTATTTGCCCTTGAAAAACCTACATTGCTGGCTTCGACAATTGCAACTCCTTTTCTCGCGCCAAGAAACAAAAGAGAGCTGCGGTCATCTGAACCACAGTCAACAATAATTATTTCACGCACCGCAACAGTTTGCTGAGTCAGAGCATCAAGACAACGCGGCAACACACGGTCGGAATTATGGCTGATAATAATGGCAGATACTTCTTGCATCATGAAACTCGCAGCATCAAAGAAATAAACGGGTATAAAGAGACGGAAATCAGTTCGCTTTCCTCTGAGTCTGCGGTCGATTTACAGATCACGTCCAGCCTAGAAGAAACAAGGACAATGATTATAACAAGATAATCGACAATTAAGGGCCTCGGCAAACACTAACTAAACCTCCCGTATTGATTTAACTTATTGTCAACTGCTGCTCCCATAATGGCATCAATCATAGCAAAAATAATATATTCGACAAATTTACCTAATGAACGCACTTTATCCAGTGCGAGTGCCAACAATCTCTGAAGCGCTTCTATCAAGGAGAGGTCTTTGATCTCTTCGCTGCAGGCGAAAAATAAGCTACCAATGGTTTTCGATAATCATGACAACGTTGCTCAACTGCCAGAAAAATATAGCGAGCCTTTGCTATTGTGGTATGGCCGATTATCTCATCATAGTCTCGCAGTTGGGCTTCTTTTTCAAGATTCAGATGATGACGCACCATCTGAATCTTGAAAAACACTTCAATGTCCCATCTCTTCCCATAAATACAAACAATTTCTTTGAGTTCCATGTCAATTCTTATGGAGAATATAGCCAGCTAATCTTTTTTGTGGCGATATCGAACAAAAACAACTTTTACCTTTTGTGCCTGTTTGGTTCCCACAACAACACTGGCAAGGATCAGTCATATTTCTTTTACAAATACTTCTTCTAGATGCCTTTAATGCATATCCCAATTCAACCCCCAAGTGCCTGGAAATATCAACAATAGCCATATGTTTTGCCAGATCAAGAACATATTGCCCAAGAGCTCTGGTGTAAGTCAAACGAGGATCAACAAAACCAATATCTGATTGGCGGATTATTTTGCAATCTTTACATTCCACCTGGAAAATATCAGTTTTTATGTAGGTCGATTTCTTGCCGATGAGAGGAGAATGAAACCATCGAAGATGTGAGCCATGCTTTATGATCCTTTGGCTTTTACAAACTGGGCATCGAAGACTGAATTTCTTCCTGGATACGGTGAAGTATTACGCCTCCTTCCCTATATTCTGTACGAATATAGAGATACCCAACGATACCAAAAACCATATTGGAGTAAACTCGTGGACATGTAGAATCCTCCTTATCTTTTGCTTGGTTGCTTTGATAAGGATTACATGTCCACTCTTTTTACTATTCATTTCTTTTGGGGCAAGTACGCTCAATCCGGAAGAACCTTTTCTTTGGCTATAAAACCATACAACACAAAATCTCAGAACCGGTGATAGGATGACACACGTCTTGTCACTGCCCTATCTTCAGCGTCTCCAGGTATTCTTCCCATTCCAGGGGGAGCATGTTTTTTTTTTGGATATTGCACGCCTTGCAGGAAGGCACCAGATTATCCTTAATACTGCGACCGCCACGAGTCAAAGGGACCAGATGATCCATAGTCAATTCCTTGAAGGGAACTGCCTGTTGACAATAATAACATTTACCCGGCGCGGTCTTCTGCTGCCACCATCGGCTCTTGCGCATATCCCTGGCCTTGGCCCGCTCGGTACGGATCTCGGCCTCATCTATTCCATCAAACCCGAAAGAATCCATCATCTGGACACCAACTCACCCAGCAGGCTCTTGCGCACCGCCCCGATCAGGTATAAAGAGCCGGCCACCACAATCAGGTCTCCGGCCTCAGCCAGGGACTCAGCCCTGGCCAAGGCCTGATCAACCTGGGCAATACACTCACAATGCCTCTGCGTCTCCGCGTCAAGGTTTTCGAGCAACTGCTCAGGCGTAGCGGCGCGCTCTCCCTCCGGTTTAGTCAGCAAGAGAATTGCAGCCAACTCAGCAATCAGCGGCAGGGTATTATGCAGATCCTTATCCAGCATTGCCCCCCAGACCACGATCAACCGTTTGTACTCATATTCGTGGCGCAGAGTGAGCACCAGGCTCTCAACCCCGGCCGGATTGTGCGCCCCGTCGAGGAGATAACAGATGTTTCTTTCGTCCGTTGTCTGCCCCTGCTCAGACACCTTCCGGCTTTGCCGATCCAGACAGATATGCTCCAGACGCCCTGGCCAACGCACTGCCGCCAGACCTGCGCGAATTGTTTCAGGCAAAAGCAGAAACCCGTGCGCTCGCAGCAAGGCCAGCACTGCCAGGGCCAGGGAGCCATTGACAATCTGATAACTGCCCCGCATGGAACAGCGTAAAGAGTCAAGACGCTCACCAGGCATGATGGCGCTTATTGGCAGCCATGACCAGAAGCGATCTTCGCCCGATTCAGCATGAAAATCCTGACCATACAGATACAGGGGCGCGTTGCGTTCCTGACAGGTCCGTCGCACCACCGCAAGCCCATCATCCGCCGCCACCCCGGCAACCACCGGCACAGAATCTTTGATAATCCCAGCCTTTTCAGCCGCCACTGCCGCCACGGTTGTCCCCAGATAGGCCTCATGATCCATGGTCACATTGGTGATCACCGAGACCAGGGGCACAACCACATTGGTGGCATCGAGCCTACCGCCAAGCCCAGTCTCCAGGATCACCAGATCCAGTCCTGATTCGGCAAACCAAAGCAGGGCCAGCGCGGTGGTAAATTCAAAATAGGTTATTTTTTCCGCGCCCAGCACCCCTTTGACCCGGGTGGCCAGTTCCGCGAATTTGTCCCTGCTGATAAATTCATCGTTAATCCGAAACCGTTCCCGGACCGAGCTGAGATGGGGCGAGGTATAGAGGCCAACCCGGTACCCGGCACGCGCCAGAAGAGTCAAAAGAGTGACACTTACCGAGCCCTTGCCATTGGTGCCCGCCACATGCACATATCGCAACTGCTGCTCGGGATGACCAACCCTGGCCAGAAATGTGCGCATGGACTCAAGTCCCAGCTTTATCTTATGAAACTGCAGAGATTCAAGATAGGTGTGTGCTTCCTGGTAGTTCATCAAAGTTCAATCCATTGATTCAATCAGTTACAATCGTCAATTTCGCATAGTCAAGATGCAGGGTTTTCAGGCCGTGACGCTCAAAGAGGACATCAACGGTGCGGACGCTGCCGAGCGTCACCACCGTTCCGGTGCCAAAAAAGGGATGGCTGACCTGGGTGCCTTTTGCCAGATCGGTCATTGAGACCTTGTTTCTGCTTTTTCGCAAAGGGGTAACAGCAGCGCCCCTGGTAAACACCCCTGCCGAAGAGGACGGCCGCCGTTCCTCTTCCTGCATCCGCTCAAAAAGCCCACCCTTGAGCTCAGAGAGAAAGGGCGACATCGAAACCCGCCGGAACTGCCGGTCCGGGGTCATCAGCTCCTTGGGATAACTCAGATAGAGATATTTTTTGGCCCTGGTGGCCGCCACATAGAGCAGCCGCCTTTCCTCTTCCCATTGCTCGCCCATCTCCGCCTTGGCATGGGGAAACCTCCCCTCCGCCAGGCCAATGACAAAGACCGCCTCCCACTCCAACCCTTTGGCGGAATGGATTGTGGACAGGATCATCCGGTTCACGTCCTCCTCCCGGTGCGAGGTGGCAGAGTCGGGCGGGTCAAGGGTGGTATCATCGACAAAGGCCTGCAGATCCGCGTATTCACTGATAATGCCCTGCAACTGCTCCAGATCCTTCTGCCGTTTGGGATAGTCATCATGATACAATCGCTCAAAGATTGGCTGATAGTAGATCATGATCAGTTCATACATGGCCGCCGGAGACTTTTCCTGGAGCAGATCGCCAAAAATCCGGGCCAGACGCCGCATCCCCTCTTCCCAGGTCTTGCCTGCCGGATACTCGGCCAGAAGCTGAAAGGGCTCCGGCGACTGGCCAATCTGGGCGGCAATCTTCTGCGCTGTTTTTGGCCCCACCTTATCCAGATGCAGCAGCACCCTATTCCAGGACAGGTTATCCCGGGGATTGACAAGGATGCGCAAAAAAGAAAGGACATCCTTCATGTGCGCCGATTCGGTCAGCTTCAGACCGCCGCGCTTCTCAAAATCGACCCCGCCGCTGGCCAGCTCAATCTCCAGTTTATAGGAATGAAAACCGGAACGGAACAGCACTGCGATATCCTGAAAACGGACACCGGCCGCAACCAGTTCACTGATCTTGCCGGCCACAAATCTGGCCTCCTGCCGCTCATCATCGGCGGCAAAGAGCAGGGGCTTGGCCGTCCCTTCCAGGCGGGTAAAGAGGGTCTTGGTATATTTTTCCGTGGCATGACAGATAATATCATTGGTCAGCGCCAGGATCGGCTCGGTGGAGCGGTAATTCTCTTCCAGCTTGATGATGTGGGTGTCAGGAAACAGCTTGGGGAAGCGCATGATATTATAAAAATCAGCGCCGCGAAAGGAGTAGATCGACTGGGAATCATCGCCCACCACCATCACATTATCATGGCCGTACGCCACCAGCCGGACGATCTCCGCCTGCACCAGATTGGTGTCCTGATACTCGTCCACCATGATATGGGTAAAACGGGAGGCAATGGCCTGACGGGCCTCCGGGACCTCGTCCAGCAGCCGTTTCCAGTTGACCAGCAGATCATCATAGTCCATCAGGCCATGGGTAAACTTGAATTCCTGATAGTGTTTCTGCAGCCGGAGCAGATCATCCGTATGCTCACTGAGATGGACGTACTGGGCAAAGACCAGATCCTCCAGGGCTATCGATTTATTGACCGCCCCGCTGATCATATTGATGATGATCCGTTTGGAAGGAAACTGCTGATCACGTCCGGTAAGACCAAGAGAGGACTTCAGGAGATTGATGATCCCTTCGGCATCGGAGCGATCAATGATGGTAAAAGAAGAGCCAAAACCAAGGGCCGCGCCATGACGCCTGAGCAGCAGATTGGCGGTGCCATGAAAGGTGCCGCCAACGACGCGGCTGCAGGAATCATTCAAAAGCCTGCCCGCCCGCCATAACATCTCCTGGGCGGATTTCCGGGTAAAGGTCAGCAGGAGGATATTTTCCGGGGCCACCCCTTTTGCAAGAAGGTGGGCCACCCGATAGACCAAAGTTCGGGTCTTGCCGCTGCCGGCCCCGGCTATGACCAGCACCGGCCCTTCGGTCCTGATCACCGCCTCATGCTGGGCAGGATTCAGCTCATCCAGGTCTATGACCGGAAGACCAGGATGGATTTGGATGTTGGAGATATCAGATTGCATGGGGCCAGACTTTACCACAGTGGCGCATCCGCCGCAACGTCGGTTGACAAAGACGCAACGCCGCTTATAATAAGGCCCTCTCAGATAACTTGCGCGCAAGGCAGCAAACCAAATGCCTGAGGCAACAACCCGTTAACTCTCAACAACAAAAAAACATCATGGACACCAAGACTATCGACGCCCTCTTTACCCCCGAGACCCTGCAACAACTCTTCCCCAAAGAGCGTTCCAATGAGTTCTTTGACGCCCTGTTCGGCGATGCCAGCGAAGGGGCCTATGACATTGAACTGGCCTATAATGGCACCGATGGCAAGAGCATCACCCTGGAGTTGCGCCTGCACGAACGACCTGGCTGCTGCCTGGCCTGTAATCTGACCCAAGGCCTGCCCCAGGTCTTTACCCGCCATCCTGTGATCAATGTGGCAGGAGTGGTTGAGGCCGTGGACAAGATGTTGGCCGGCCATGCCAGGTGCCAGGAATGGTCACTAGGACGCACCGAACAACGCCGCAAAGAGATGCATCTCATCCCTCTGATTATCCGACTGGATAACTAAATACGATAACTCCAATGGTTTGCTGACCAAGATCTGCCCTAAAGGGCATGCCCATTAAAAACAAGAAAGCCGACTCATAACGAGTCGGCTTTCTTGTTGAAAGAGATTTTTCAGACAGATCTTAATCAGACCAGACTCACCTGAGAGCGACCATTGGCCTTGGCATGATAAAGAATATCATCGACCCGTTCCATCCACGCATTCAGGTCCTCATCTTTTTCCCACTGGGCAAGGCCAATAGAGACTCCAAGTTTGGTTTCGTTGTCGGCCCAAATTTCCAACTGATCAATGGCCAAGCATAATCGTTCTGCCAGTATCCTGGCGCTTTTCTGATCGGTATCATCCATAACCAGCAAAAACTCATCTCCACCCATCCTGACCAGGAGATCCGTGGAACGGACCGCCTCAGCCATGACTGTTGCCACCTGCTGGAGTACCTGATCTCCTCGTTGATGGCCCAGATTATCATTAATCTGTTTAAAACGGTCCAGATCCATTGAGGCCATGGTCAGGTGGCGGCCAGATCGTTTAGCGCTGTCCATCATTGATTTGATTCGCTCATCAAAAACCCGTCGATTGGCAAGACCAGTCAAGGCATCGCGCCGCGCACTCTCAAAAAGCTCTTCATACTCCAAAGCCCGGCGCAGCGATTCACTCAACACGAGTAAGGACTCATTAATCAGGTCAATCTCCCCAGCCTCCAAAGCCCGTCCGCCCTTTAACACCAGAAGCAACCCGGCGTTATCAACCGTTTCCATCAACCATTTATGGGCATAATGGCCATCTTCACTGACAAAGCAGGCAACATTACGTTCTTTCTCTTCCATCAACTGCTCAGCAAAGGCAATCACACTGCGCCTTAGCGGCCCATGACCGGAACAGAACAGGTGTTTTTTACTGCGAATCGCATTACTGTAGCCTATCAGTTCATGCTCCACATAGGGCGTCAACCAGACCGAATAAGTCTCAATCATTCCGGCAAGATCAAGAACAGCCGCTAAACGGATATGCAGCCTGTTTATCAAATCCAGGCGTTCGGTTTTCCGCCTAAAATGATCAAGCTCAACCATTACCCGATCAATCTCAATTCTTGACTTGCTGTTTATATTCTCTATGGATATCGACGCTGGTATGGTCATTATCTCTTCCTCATAAAAATTATCAAAAACACATTTAGACTTAAGAGTATATCGACAAATCAGCCAATATCTTTATCCCTTTTTTTGATAATTTTAACAAAGCAAGAATAATGCCAGTCCTACAATACTTGTCGCAGTTATCTTCTCTTGCAATTCAGCGACAAGAAGAGTAAAGGCAAAAAAGTTCATTCCTTAACAGCCCCTGATTGGCAGGCAAACACGACAGACACCTCATGAATCTTGAACAAAAAATCGGACAACTTTTTCTCATTGGATTTCAGGGCGACAGCA
>CAITDH010000035.1 GCA_903891045.1 uncultured Desulfobulbaceae bacterium
ACGGATCTTTTATGCCCAGGGGTGTAAACTCTTCATTTTGCAAAAGGCTCAACTGTGTATGGTTTTTTGGGGGGAGAGAATGAATGATCTCGTTGGAACTGGCTTGAAAAGAAAGTTTTTTTGAAGTAATCAACATTATAAGTTTTTATTTGATTAATAATCAAGGGAAGGAGAAGGTAACATTGAGCAGCTCGGGAGATAATAAGTCGGTTGTCAGGGAGTATGTGGAGGCCATAGTGGTTGCGGTACTCCTTGCTCTTTTTGTTCGTACTTTCGTGGTTCAGGCCTTCAAGATTCCATCTGGTTCCATGTTGCCAACCTTGCAGATTGGAGATCATCTTCTGGTTAACAAGTTCAGTTACGGGGTAAAGTTGCCAGTAATTGGTACTCCATTGATTTACAGGCAAGGGCCAGCGCATGGCGATGTGGTGGTGTTTCGTTATCCGCGTGACCGATCTCTTGATTATATCAAGCGGGTGGTGGCTGTAGGTGGCGATACTCTTGAGGTCAGGGATAAACAGGTTTTTTTGAATGGTAAACAGGTGGTGAATCCTCATGCCCATTTCGCAAATCGTGATATCCTGAGTGCGGCTGCTGGGCCAAGGGATAATTTTGGCCCGGTGACGGTTCCAGAAGGCAAAATCTTTGTCATGGGTGATAACCGTGATAATAGTTATGATAGTCGTTTCTGGGGATTTGTTGATCTGCGAGATGTTTTGGGGAAGGCCCTGATTATTTATTGGTCCTGGGATGTTGATGAGTCTCTTTTTTCATTTCGTCGCCTTGGCTCTATTCGGTGGGATCGTCTGGGGCGTATGGTGCCTTGAGCCTTTTTACGACCCCTTCTGCCGTTTAAAGTTTTACACTATTGCAGTTATTTTTGAATGATGGCCTAGCTTAATTTGTGGACGCGAATGTGAATAAAGAATATCGTTTTCAGCATAAGCACCTTCTGGGAATGGAACAGCTCTCTGTGGAGGATATATTATATGTCCTTTCCATTGCTCGTTCCTTCAAGGAAATATCGGCGCGTCCTATCAAGAAGGTGCCGACACTGCGGGGGAAGACAATTATTAATTTCTTCTTTGAACCCTCTACCCGCACTCGTCTTTCCTTTGAGATTGCTGCCAAGCGGATGAGTGCTGATACCTTTAATATCTCTGCTTCCACCAGTTCGGCCCAGAAGGGAGAAACCCTGATTGATACAGCCCGTAATCTTGAGGCCATGAGTCCCGATATTATTATTCTTCGTCATCCTAATTCCGGCTCGCCTCTGTTGCTGACTCAGCATGTTAATGCTGCAATTATCAATGCCGGCGATGGTACTCATGAACATCCCAGTCAGGGGCTTCTTGATCTGATGACCGTGATGGAACACAAGGGCAGGATTGAGGGGCTGACCATCGCTATTATTGGAGATATAACCCATAGCCGGGTTGCTCATTCTGATATTATTGGGTTTGTCCGGTTGGGGGCCCAAGTCAGGGTTGCCGGGCCCGCGACCTTCATGCCGCCAGGGATTGAGTCTCTGGGTGCGCAGGTTTGTGCCACTGCCGCGCAGGCCGTGGCAGGAGCTGATGTGGTCATGGCCTTGCGGATTCAACAGGAACGGCAGCATGATCCTTTGATTCCTTCTCTGCGGGAATATGCCCGGTTTTATGGGGTCAACCGTAAGCTGCTGGAGCTTGCAAAAAAAGATGTGCTGGTCATGCATCCCGGTCCTATCAATCGTGGGGTCGAGATGAGCCCGGATGTGGCAGATGGGACGGGTTCTGTCATTCTTGACCAGGTTGCCAATGGGGTGGCGGTTCGTATGGCCCTGCTTTATCTGGTTATGGGCGGAGAGAAAGGCGGGGATACTCAATAACAGGTTGCCATGAGTGAGATAACGATTCTGCAGAATGGACGGATCATTGATCCGGCAAATAAGGTTGATCAGCGGGGCGATCTGTGGCTGCGAGACGGCAGGGTTGTGGCGCCGGAGTCCCTTGTGCCTGAGGGGGCAAGGCGGTTTGACCTGCAGGGGAAATGGGTGGTGCCGGGGCTTATTGATATGCATGTCCATCTGCGCGAGCCGGGTGAAGAATATAAGGAGACCATCACCTCTGGGGCGCGTGCTGCCGCTGCCGGAGGTTTTACGGCGGTGGCCTGTATGCCTAATACCAAGCCGGTCAATGATACGGCCGCGGTCACCCGTTTTATTCTGGAGCAGGCTGTACATGCTTCAGCCCGGGTCTATCCAGTCGGGACGATCAGTAAGGGGGGTGGGGGAACAGGACTGGCTGAATATGGCGAGTTGAAGGCGGCTGGGGTGGTGGCGGTGAGTGATGATGGACAGCCCGTGGTTGATAGTCAGCTCATGCGGCGGGCCATGGAATATGCGGCCAGTCATGGCTTGCTTGTGATCTCGCACTCCGAGGAAATTGCCCTGAGCCGCAACGGGGTCATGAATGAAGGACAGGTCTCGACCCGTCTTGGTCTGCGTGGTATTCCCTGTGCTGCCGAGTCCATTATGGTGTACCGGGAGTTGGCCTTGGCCGAGTTGACCGGGGCTCGTGTCCATATTGCCCATGTCAGCACGGGGGCGGCGACGGATCTGATCCGGCAGGCGAAAAAACGGGGGGTTCGAGTCACGGCTGAAACCACACCGCACTATTTTACCCTGACCGAGGAGGCGGTGGTTGGTTATAATACCAACGCCAAGATGAATCCGCCGCTACGTGTTGAAGAAGATCGTCAGGCGATTCGGGTCGGGTTGCAGGATGGTACCTTTGATGCCATTGCCACGGATCATGCGCCCCATTCTGTTCTGGAGAAGCAGGTGGAGTTTGATCGGGCAGCCAATGGCATTATCGGTCTTGAGACCTCACTACCCTTGACTCTGGCCTTGGTACGCGCCGGGGTGATCAGTGAGACTCGTTTGGTTGAGTTGATGTCAACGGCTCCTGCCCGTATCCTGAGTGTTCCTGGCGGCTCCCTTGCCATTGGCGAGGTCGCTGATGTAACCGTTATTGATCCTGAACGCAGATTTCATTTTACCGAGGAGGGAGTAGTTTCGCAGTCAAAAAACTCACCTTTTCTGGGGTGGCAGCTTCAGGGTAAGGCGGTGTTGACTCTCCTTGGTGGTCGGATCACTTATAACGATCTGCAGGATTGATCGTTTTTTATCTTTCCTTTTCGATTCCTGGCAAGAGGGGTATTTCAGGCATAGGTTATCGGATCTTTGATTCCGGCCTCGACGAATCCCCTGAGGCGCAGCAGGCAGGAATCGCATCTGCCGCAGGCTTTTCCTTCTTTGGGGTCGTAACAACTGTGGGTCAGGCTGTAATCTATCCCAAGTGCGACACCTTTTTCGATTATTTCCTTTTTGCTCAGATATAAGAGTGGGGCGTGGATGGTAAAGCCCTTTTTGTCCATTACGCCGGCCTTGGTGCCCAGATTGGCCATTGTGGTGAAGGCCTCCAGGAATTCCGGCCGACAGTCGGGATAGCCCGAATAATCGACGGCATTAACGCCAATAAAGAGATCATTTGCCCCTATTACTTCGGCCCAGGCGACAGCGTGGGCAAGGAAGATCATGTTTCTGGCTGGTACATAGGTGACTGGGATCTCGTCAGTTGCAAGATTCAGGTCTCGATCCTTGGGTACGGTGAGGCTGGTGGTGAGCGCTGATCCTCCAATTTTGCCTAAGTCAAGTTGCAGGATCAGGTGCTGTTCCACAGAGAAGGTCTTGGCAATGTGGCTGGCCCGTTCCAGTTCAATGGACTGTTTTTGCCCATAACGAAAACTAAGACAAGAGCAGGCATAACCCTGAGATTGGGCAATGGCCAGAACAGTGGTGGAATCAAGGCCGCCACTGAGGAGGATGATCGCTTTTTTTGAATGCATGGTCTTTATATTCTTTGAAGAATGAGTTGGAGTACGGTATAATAAATATTTTTTTGTCTTTTGAATAGAAGATTTTGTTGAACTTGTTTTTTTGTATATCAGCACATTGCAATATGCTGATTATACTAATATGAGTATTATTTTACCCGTAAAGGAGAAGCATTGCCATGAAATTAGGGATTAACGGCCTCGGTCGGATCGGGAAGCTGTCACTCTGGCATCATGTCTCAAGAAAACATTTTTCTGAAATTACTGTTAATGTTGGCCGGGAGATCGGTCGGGGACTAAACGACCTGGCGGCCTGTATTGAACGTGATTCCTCGTATGGCCGTCTGGGTTCTTATCTTTATGGACATAAAGGCGGCCGGGTGATCGAGGGCCTGGATGAGGAAAAGGGCAGCATGGTCATCAATGGCGTGCCGGTAACCTTTCTTCGTACTGCCCGTGATCCGAGGGATATCGCCTGGCAGGCAAATGGGGTGAAGCTGGTGGTTGATACCACCGGGGCCTTTACGGACCCTACTGCCGACGCTGATGCCAAGTGGGGGGCGCTTCGCGGTCATCTCCAGGCTGGGGCTGAGAAAGTCTTGCTCTCGGCCCCTTTCAAGATCAAGTCCAAAGGCATGGATATGCCGGAGGATGCCGTGACTACGGTAATGGGGATCAATGACGAGGATTATGATGCCTCCCGGCACTCCCTTATCTCGGCGGCCTCCTGTACCACGACCTGTCTTTCCTATATGATCAAACCGCTGATGGAGAGTATTGGGGCCGAGAACTTTCTCTCAGCCTCCATGGTTACGATCCATGCGGCAACGGGCAGTCAGCAGGTACTGGATCGTCTGCCGAAAAGCGGGGCGGTTGATCTGCGGAAGAACCGGTCGATCCTCAATAATATTATTCTGACCACTACGGGTGCAGCCAAGGCCCTGGCCCTTGTCATCCCTGAGATGAAGTCTATCGGTTTTATTGCCGAATCGGTGCGCATCCCGACCTCGACCGGTTCGTTGATTGTGCTGGTGCTCAATGTTCAGGATGAACTTGAGAGTCCGCTCAAAAGGGATCGGATCAATGCTATTTACCGCGAGTATGCCAAGAATTCTTCCTATCTGGAATACACCGAGGAGCAGAATGTCTCGTCTGATATCATCGGGGTGCCGGAGGCGGCAGCGGTTATTGAAGGCACGGAGACCCATACCCGCACGGCCTCCATTGCCGTGAATCTGGACAGGATTAAATCCTGCTCCCTTGGTGCCGGTGCTGAGCGCATCCTCAATGTGCCTGTGACCCAGGCGGTTGTTTATGGCTGGTATGACAACGAGCTGGGGAGTTACACCAATATGCTGGGTGATCTGACTATTCAGGTTGCCGACAAGATGCTCTAAGATTGTTCTGGAAGATTCGGAAGAACTCTCTGGTTAAAAAAGGAGGAGTGAGGCGATGAAGACAATCCGTGATCTGGAACTTGCCGGTAAACGAATACTGGTTCGTGTCGATTTTAATGTCCCCATGGATGAGCAGGGGGGAATTACCGATGATATCCGTATCCGTATGGCCCTGCCCACCATTCAATACATCCTGGAGCAAAAGGGAAGGCTGATCCTTTGTACCCATATGGGCCGGCCGAAAGGGCAGCGAGTGGCGGCCTTTAGCCTGGCCCCGGTGGCTGTGCATCTCTCCACCCTGATCGGGCAGGAGGTGTGTCTGGCCCCTGATTGTATAGGGGAAGAAACCGAGGCCATGGTGGCGTCTCTGCAGTCAGGGGAGGTGATTCTTCTGGAGAACCTGCGTTTTCACAAAGAAGAGACGGACAACGATCCAGCCTTTGCCGAAAAACTGGCGCGACTGGCAGATGTCTATGTCAATGACGCCTTTGCTGCGTCCCATCGGGCCCATGCCTCGGTGGCAGGTGTTCCCGGTCTGGTCAAGGAGAGTTGTGCCGGATTTCTGCTTCAGACCGAGATGGATTTTTTCCACAAGGCGATGGCAGAACCTGTCCGTCCCTTGATGGCCATTGTCGGCGGGGCCAAGGTCTCTTCCAAGCTGGGCGCCTTACAGAATATGCTCGATAAGGTGGACCGGATGATCATCGGCGGGGCCATGGCCAACACCTTTCTGAAGAGCCAGGGTATTTCGGTTGGTGCCTCCAAGACCGAAGATGATCTTCTCGATACTGCCCGGCAATTAATCCAGGCGGCCAAGGAAAAGGGCGTGAAACTCTATTTTCCCGTCGATTTTGTGGCGGCGGATCGATTCGCGCCTGATGCGGTGGTGAAGAATGTGACTGCCCAGGATATCCCGGAGGGATGGATGGCCTTGGATATTGGTCCAGCATCGACTATTTGCTTTCAGGAGGCCTTGGCCGACGTCAGAACGATTGTCTGGAATGGGCCAATGGGTGCCTTTGAGATGGATGCCTTTGCCCGGGGGACGATGGCCATGTGTCAGGCGATTGCTTCATCCCATGCCTTATCGGTGGTAGGCGGCGGTGATTCCAATGCTGCGGTGAAGAAATCGGGTGAGTCCAGAAATATCTCCTATATGTCAACGGGTGGTGGCGCTTTTCTGCAGTTGATGGAAGGAAAAAGCCTGCCGGGTGTTGATGCCCTGGGTTAAGCCGTCAAAATTGCTGAACGTAGTAGCGGGTATGCCTCACAGGAGTCAGTTATGAAGAGAAGACCATTGCTTGCCGGAAACTGGAAGATGCATGCCACCGTCCTTGATGCCTGCCATCTTGCCGCAGATATAGCAAAGACATGCGCGGGTCTTGAGGATCGTGATGTGGTGCTGGCCCCCCCCTTTACGGTGCTCAGTCAGGTTGCCCATATGGTTGCCGAGACAGGTATATTTGTCGCGGCCCAGAATGTGTGCTGGGAGGCGGAAGGGGCCTTTACCGGTGAGATCTCTCCTCTAATGGTGCTGGATGCAGGCGGTGCCGCTGCCATTGTCGGTCATTCGGAACGGCGGCAGATCTTTCATGAGGATAATGCTCTCATTAATAAGCGGGTTCGTGGCGCCCTGGCCTTTGGACTTATACCCATCCTCTGTGTTGGCGAAACGCTGGAAGAGCGGGAAGGCGGGCAGACCTTCAAGGTCGTGGAAGAACAAGTCAGGACCGGTCTTGCAGGCGTTGAGGCGGTGGATATGAAGGAAACGATCCTTGCCTATGAACCGGTTTGGGCGATTGGGACTGGAAAAACAGCCACTACGGGGCAGGCCCAGGAGGTTCATGCCTTCATTCGCAACCTGGTGGCAGACATGTATGAAAAAGATATTGCCGATCAGGTAAGGATATTGTATGGTGGCTCGGTTAAACCTGATAACATTGACGTATTAATGGCTCAGGAAGATATTGACGGTGCACTGGTTGGTGGTGCGGCGCTCAATGCAGAGTCATTTGGACGAATAATTCACTTTCAAGAGATATAGATATTTTCTGATGATCACCTTACTTACTGTTATCCATGTGGCGGTCTGTCTCTTTTTGATCGTGATTGTCCTCCTTCAGCACGGGAAAGGCGCGGATGCCGGGGCAACATTTGGCGGCTCCAGTCAGTCCTTGTTCGGGACAGAAGGACCACTCCCCCTGCTGAACAAGATTACGACCACGGTGGCAATTGTCTTTATGTTGACTTCGGTGTCGCTTGCTTATTTTTCATCCAGTAAAAGCACGGGGTCGGTCATGAGTGGGTTAAACAAACCCAAGGCTGCGGCAGTGGTAAAGGTGAAAGAGCAGGCCAAAAAGGAAGAAAAAGTTATACCGATGCCAGTGACTGCCCCAGAAGGCCAAAAGGCAGCGCCTGCTTCTATGGAAGAGGCAGCAAAGGAAAAATAGAATAAAAAAAGTGCGCCGCAGTGGTGGAATTGGTAGACACGCTATCTTGAGGGGGTAGTGACCCACGGTCGTGCGAGTTCGAGTCTCGCCTGCGGCACCATTTTTTTGATAAGCCCGTAACTTTGATAGTTACGGGCTTTTTTTTTATGCAGCGACCTCCTGGAAACGACTGGCCGGGGCGGTGCAGATCGGGCAGTTTTCCGGGGCCTTACCTTCCATGATAAATCCGCAGAACTGGCAGACGTGATAGCTAGCCGTGTTGTCTTGTGTGTCTTTCCGGTCCAGTTTCTTTTTCAGGCTCAGATGCATGCGCTGTACCCTGGCAGATTGGGAGCAGGCGCTGTGCATGGCCTTTTCCTGGATGTCACTTGCCAGCTGCCCCGTCTGCTCAAATAAGTTGATGGTGGCTGGGATCTCATGGTCAAAGGCCATAGAGGAGTTGGACTCATTGGAGCCTGTTTGTCCGCGCAGTTGGATAAGAAAGCGGGCGGCCTGGGCAGATTCTGAGTTACTGATTGCTAAAAAGAGGCTGGCTAGGGCCTTGTTGCCTTCCTGTTTTGCCCGCATGGCGTAGATCTTTTTTCGGGTAGCTCCCCGTGTCATTTCCATGAATATTTTCTGCAATTGTTCCTGGAGTATCTGATTCATCTCTCTCTATCTTGGTGATTAATGATATCTTCTGTTTGAAAAAAAATCTTTGGCTGGAGGATAAAAAAATCCTGACTTATTATTACTCCAGAAAAGAGAGTGAAACCACCGATATATTGTAACAGGGTAAATGATTCTTGCAGCAGGATCCTGCTGAGGAGCAGGGTGAACAGAGGAATCAGGGTGATGAAGATCGAACTTTTGGTCGCCTCCATATGGGTCAGGGCGAAGTTGTAGAGGCTATAGGCGACCAGGGTGACTGTCAGGCCAAGGTAGAGAATGGCGGACAGGGGTACCAGGAGCAAGGAGTGTGGCAGCGGAACTTGCGGTAGCATGAGGAATGGTGCGAAAAAGAGGGCTCCGATCCAGGCCTGGATTGCGGTGAGAAACAGTGCCG
>CAITDH010000036.1 GCA_903891045.1 uncultured Desulfobulbaceae bacterium
ACCACCAGCCATGGCTGACGATAAAGCCCCTAAAAAATCAGAAAACCCCTCTGTTGACCCGGGAGCCAAAAAGAAAAAACTCATCATCATTGGCGGAGCTGCTTTATTGCTTCTTGTCGCCCTCGGGGTCACGGCCTTCTTTCTGCTGAAAAAACACGCCCCAGAGACAGGCAAGGAAAAACATGGAGAGACAGCGGCAGACATTCACGTTCCGGAGCTGAATCCACCTACGGCCATTGGCCCGATGATTGAGATAAAAGATTTTATTGTCAATATCATCAGTGAAGGAGACCGGCACTATGTAAAGGCCGCCATCACCATTGAGCTCATCGATAATCCTGCCGTTACCGCCGCTACTGTCAGTAGTGGCGGTGGCGGTGCCCACGGCGGCGGTGGCAGTAAAACAGCAACCGGCAACGACCTGGCCAAGGAAGAGGCCACCCAGCGCATGCCTCAGATTCGCGACAGCATCCTCCTCCTGATTGGCAATAAAACCTATGAAGAGCTCCAGGATCTGCAAGGGAAAAAACAACTCAAGGCGGAGCTGACCAGCAAACTCAACTCGATCCTTCACAACGGCAAGGTGAAGGAAATCTACTTCACAGATTTTGTAGTTCAATAATAAAACGATACTAAAATGATACGTTGAGGACAACAGTGGAGCCAATCCTTTCGAGACAAGAAATTGCGGACCTGCTTTGCGCCATCAAAGAAGGCCAGGTAGCCACCGAAGCGGCGGTACCAGAACAATCGGCCAAATTTGCCAATGCCGAATCAATTAATCTCTTCCATATGGCCAACAAGAACAGTTGCCAACTGCGAATCCCCAATTTTGATATCATTCTCGACACCTTTGCCCAGAACTATTCCATATCGCTTACCAACCAGTTGCAAAGAACCTTCAACATCAGTCGTATCGGTATAGAGTGTGCCATTTTCCACGAATTCATGACCGATCAGAAAAACTCCGGGGCCATAGGTGTTCTCAATCTTGAGCCGTTAAAACAAGGGGCCCTCTTTATTCTGGATCAACAGCTTTCTTTCACGATGATTGAAATCATGCTGGGCGCATCCAGTGAGCTGGAACCTCTGAAGCTGGATCGTAAGCTGACAACCATCGAGCTCAACATCCTCAAATCAATCATGACCAAGGCTTGCGATGACCTGAGCAAGGCACTTAACCCATTGATAAAAATAAATTCATCACTCATAAAGGTTGAGAGTAATTCCAGACTGGTTTCTATCACCGATCCCGATGCAGAGGTTGTTGTTGGTCGCTTCAAAATCCAAATTGGCAGCCTTTCTGGTGAATTAAGTATGCTTTTCCCGGTAGCCACCCTCGAACCCCTCAAAGAACGACTAAGAGATTTACTCTCAGTCAGGACTAGCAATTTTGGTGAATGGTCTGAGCGAATAATCGATGAGATCCTGGCAATGGAGACCTCAGTCATTGCCCAATCCGGGACTCTGAATCTCCCTTTGAGCAAGGTGCTCTCTTTTAAAAAAGGTGACATTATCCCGCTTGATTACGACCCTAATTCCCCTCTAAAGGTGCTCGTTGAAGACAACCTAAAATTTTTTGCAAAACCTGGCATCTACGCAGGGAAAAGAGCGATCAGCCTGACTGGCGTTTACGAATAAGCCATCGTGGCAACCCAATTTAACCATGAAAATAGCCAGAACAGCATAAAATCCGTAACTCGAATGAGTAGAAAAACATACTCATTCACTAACGACTCCTAAAAAGCAACCCCTGGAATCAACAAGTATGAATAATATAAACGGAAAACCAGATCCAGAAGAGCTGAAAGAGCTTCTGCAAACCGATGAAAGCAACTCGACCCATCTTGGGACACAGAGCAGACACACGGGAGAGAGCTCCAACCGTGGCCTTGAATTCCTCTATGATGTCCCCCTGCAGATCTCTGTTGAAGTAGGACGCAGTAAGATCTTGCTGCGCGACCTTTTGAAAATGGGTGAGGGCTATGTTATCGAACTCGACAAACTGGCAGGCGAGCCCTTAGACCTCTACGTCAATTCCCGCCTGATTGCCAGAGGTGAGGCGGTTATGGTGGGAGATAAATTCGGCATCAGATTGACAGATGTAATCAGCACAGCTGATCGCGTCGAGAATCTTGGCTAAACGCCGCAAATAAAATAATTTAAAAAGCGACTAAAAAGAGAATCCTGCCAGATGCGCCCATTTCTATCCCTCATCATTTTCTCCCTGTCGGCAACAAATGCCCTTGCCGGCGGGGCTGAGCCCCCCTTTTCTCTTGCCGCTACACTCAGACTTATCTGGGGACTGCTCATTGTCCTTGGCGCCCTCCTTGTTGTGTATGCCCTGGCCAAAAAAAAACTTTCTTTCCTGAACGCCGGCGGCGGCAAGGGCACCATCACCATTATTGAGATGCACCATCTGATGCCTAGGAAATCACTCTGCCTAGTCAAGGTCCGAGGCCAGGAATATCTTCTGGGACTAAGCAACGATCAGATCAATCTGATTGCCATCATTAACAACCCACCAGACACCAAGGATTTTGCCGCAACACTTGCAACTGCGGAAGCGGATAATCATGACAGCGAACTCTAAACAACCCGGCTTCGCCCTCCTGATATGCGGACTGGCGCTGTGGGCAGCCATGCTTACCCCCACACCATGTCCTGCCGTAGGCCTGCCTACGATTACCTTCGGGGTAGCCGATGCCAATACCCCTGAGCAGGTATCAACAGCCATCCAGGTTCTCTTTCTCCTGACCATCCTCTCGATTGCCCCGGCCATCCTACTTATGACCACCTGCTTTACCAGGATCGTTATTGTTCTCGGCTTTATCCGTCAGGCCATGGGCACCCAAAACATGCCACCCACCCAGATCATTATCGGCCTGGCCCTGTTTCTCTCTTTCTTTATCATGTCACCCACCCTCAATACCATCAACGAAAAGGCCCTGCAGCCCTACATGAAAAAGACTATCACTCAGGAACAGGCCCTGGAGCAGGCCATTACCCCTATGCGTGCCTTCATGTTCTCGCAGGTCAAGGAGGAAGAGCTGACCCTTCTTGCTGACATCACCCTCAAAAACAAGCCTTTTGACCAAAACGATATCCCCACCATGACCCTGATCCCGGCCTTCATGCTTTCCGAGCTGAAACGGTCCTTCCAGATGGGATTCATGATCTATGTCCCCTTTCTGGTCATTGACATGGTGGTCGCCTCTGTTCTCATGTCCATGGGCATGATGATGCTGCCGCCGGTCATCATCTCCATGCCTTTTAAACTGCTGCTCTTTGTACTAGTCGATGGCTGGGGACTGATTGTCGGGTCGCTGGTGCAGAGTTTCAAATAATACAATAGAGGCAAGGGTTCATGACTCCTGAATTTGTCATCGATATCGCCAGAAAGGCTATCCAGACCACCCTTCTGATCTCTGCACCCATGTTGCTGTCAGGACTGATCATCGGACTCCTTGTCTCAATCTTCCAGGCCGCCACCCAGATCAACGAACAGACAATGACCTTTATCCCCAAGCTCATTGTGGTCTTTCTCTCTTTGCTCATTTTTGCCCCCTGGATCATGCATACCATGACCGCTTTTACCCTGGGCCTCTTTGAATCCATAGCCAGTTTTTAACAACGATCCGAAAACCCGTGGATCTTCAACTTATTCCCGTTACCCAATTCCAGATCTTTCTGATCTGTACGGCCAGGGTAGCCGGATTTATCGGCGCCATCCCTGTTTATTTTGGTAATCAGACCCCAGCCAGGGTCAAGGTCGGCTTGGTTTTTACCCTCTCACTACTGCTTTTTCCAATCCTCTCGCCCGCTCTGCCCAAAATCGACTTGAGCCCGATCTCCTTTCTCCTACTTGCCATTAACGAGACTCTCTTAGGCCTGCTTCTTGGCCTTATGTCTCGACTGATTTTTACCACCGTTGAGTTTGGCGGCACAATCATTGGCTACCAAATGGGTTTTGCCGCTGCCAATGTCTTTGACCCCCAACACGAAAGCCAGATCTCCCTGATCTCCCAGTTCCAGAATGTCTTTGCCATTCTCATCTTCCTGGCGCTCGATGGTCATCATGTCTTCATCAAGACTGCGGCCAGATCTTACCAGCTCCTGCCCCCGGGCAATCTGAACCTAGCGGGCGAGGCAATTCCTTATCTCATGGAACTCACCTCCAGAATGTTTGCACTCGGCGTCCAGTTCAGCGCCCCTGTTCTTGCCGTCCTCCTGCTTTCAGGACTGATCCTCGGCATCTTGGCCCGGGTCTTTCCCCAGCTCAATGTCTTTATGCTTTCCTTCCCCTTAAACATCGGCATCTCTTTTGTTGTCATTGCTTTGACTCTTGACATGGTCGCCAGCCTGTTAAGACGGGAATTTGACGCCCTGGGGGAACGTATTCTCACTATACTTCAATATCTACAAGCAAGTGGATAGCCTTTCAGACTGTTAATTAAAAGACTATCCACCTTCAGTCTCATCAACCTGAGTGATCAACCATGGCCGAGGAAGCCCCTACCGGAGGAGAACGCACAGAAGACCCGTCAGCGAAGCGGCGGGAAGATTTTCGTCAAAAAGGCCAGGTAGCCCAAAGTAAAGAGGTTCAGACCGCGGCCCTCTTCAGCCTGGCCCTGCTCTTCTGGCTCTTTTACATGCCACAGTTCTGGAACGGACTCATCAACCTGGTAACCTCAATCTGGCAGTCCACCTGGGAGTTTCAAGGCACACCATCAGCAATAATGGGACTGTCCATTCATGTCACCAAAGAAATGGCCATCCTGTTGGTCCCTCTTTTTATACTGGTGATGATCATTGGGTTTTTCTCCAGTTTTTTCCAGTTTGGCTGGCTGCTCACCACCAAACCCCTCATGCCTGATTTCACCAAACTCGATCCCTTTACCGGCATTGGCCGTCTTTTTTCCAAACGATCGCTGATAGAAAGCATCAAGTCCATTGCCAAGGTCACACTCATCGGCTGGATCGCCTTCTCGACTGTGATGGCAAAATTCAACGAGGCCCTGATCCTGGTAGATACCGACACCAACGCCACCATGCTCTTTCTGGCCAGGACCGCAGCCCTTATCCTGGCCAAGATCTGCGCCCTGCTTATCCTCCTCGCCTTTATCGATTTTCTCTATGTCCGCTGGGAGATGGAGGAAAAGCTGAAGATGACCAAACAGGAACAAAAGGAAGAGTTTAAAGAAAGCGAGGGCGATCCCCATATCAAGGCCCAGATCAGGGCCCTGCAACAACAGATGGCCAAAAAACGGATGATGGCGGAAGTCCCCAAGGCCGACGCGGTTATCACCAATCCAACCCATCTCGCAGTCGCCATAAAATATGATTCCACAACAATGGTGGCCCCCATCATCGTTGCTAAAGGCGCTGATTTTGTGGCCATGCGTATCCGCGAGATCGCCAGGGAAAACAACATTCCCTTAGTCGAAAACCCTCCTGTGGCCCGATTATTGCATAAACTTGACCTGGGAGCCGCTATTCCCGAAGAGATGTTCAAGGCAGTAGCCGAAATTCTGGCCCATATCTATTCACTCAAAGGCAAGCATAACTAAGCAGATAAATTGACTATAGCCGGTCAGGGATTTAGCTGACAGACTAAAAGACCACAGATTAACCAACCTGGGTAATCAAGAAACCACGATGGAACTGACAGAAAAACAACAGCTATTCAGCGGACTGCAATGGCGCGACATGTTGCAGCGCACTGATATCATGGCGGCGGTAGGCATGGTCTCTATCCTGATGATCATGATCATTCCCCTGCCGGCGATTCTGCTCGACCTCCTTCTTTCCACCAATATCACCATTGCCCTGCTGATCATGGTCATCAGCCTGTACACGGTCAGGGCCACTGACTTTTCCATCTTTCCGGCAATCCTGCTCGCCACCACCTTGTTCCGTCTGGCCCTGAATGTGGCCTCCACCAGGTTGATCCTCCTGCGGGGGGACGAGGGTCCGGCCGCGGCGGGAGCAGTCATTGAATCCTTCGGCCAGTTTGTCGTGGGCGGCAACTATGTGGTTGGGCTGGTGATCTTTGCCATCCTGGTTCTGATTAATTTCATGGTTATTACCAAAGGCGCCGGCCGCGTGGCCGAGGTTGCGGCCAGATTCACTCTCGACGCCATGCCCGGCAAGCAGATGGCCATTGATGCCGATCTCAACGCCGGACTTATCAATGAAGCCGACGCCAGAAAAAGACGAGAACTGATCTCGGCTGAGGCCAGCTTCCATGGGGCCATGGATGGTGCCTCCAAGTTTGTCAAGGGAGACGCCATTGCCGGTATCATTATCACCTTTATCAACATCGGCGCCGGCTTCATCATCGGCGTTCTCCAAAAAGGCATGCCCATAGCCGAGGCCGCCAAAAACTACACCATCCTCACCGTGGGGGATGGTCTGGTCGGTCAGGTTCCAGCCCTCATCATCTCAACTGCCGCAGGTCTGCTCGTCACCAGGTCATCCGGCGACAATGACTTTGGCGCCGACATCAAGATTCAGTTCAGCCGCTATTCCGTCGCCCTCTGGGTGGTCTCTGGAATGCTGCTTGTCTTTTCCCTCATTCCCGGTTTCCCCTTCGTCCCTTTCATGCTCCTGGCCATTTCTCTGGCGATCTTCGCCTGGCAGTTGGACCAGAACAAGCTGAAGGCCGCTGCCGTCGTGGCCGAGACGCCCAAAGAAGTGGCCATGCCGGTGGCCGAGAACTACGAAGAAATGCTCAATGTCGATCTACTCGAACTTGAGGTCGGGTACGGTCTGATTCCTTTTGTCGATTCCTCCCAGAATGGAGAACTGCTTACCCGCATTCAGTCTATCCGGAAACAGTTCGCCATCAACAATGGTTTTATTGTGCCTCCCGTCCATATCAAGGACAACCTCCAGCTCAATCCCAACCAGTACACCCTGGCCCTCAAAGGAATCAAGATAGCCGAGGCCGAGATGCTGCCCGGTCACTATATGGCCATGGATCCCGGCATGGTAACCGAAACGATCAAGGGTATTGCCACCACCGAGCCCGCCTTTGGCCTGCCCGCCATCTGGATTACCGAAGACAAAAAAGAACGGGCCCAAATCGCCGGATACACTGTTGTTGACTGCACCACTGTCATGGCCACCCACATCAGCGAGATCATCAAACAGCATGGCCATGAACTGATTGGCCGCCAGGAGGTGCAGAATCTGCTCGACAACCTGGCCAAAACCTATCCCAAACTGGTGGAAGAACTGGTGCCCTCTATCCTTTCCCTCGGCACCATCATGCGCATCCTCCAGAATCTCCTGGCGGAAGGGGTCTCCATCCGCGACCTGCGTACCATCCTGGAAACCATGGCCGACTGGGCCCCCCTGACCCGCGACCCGGATGTCCTTACCGAATATGTGCGACACGCCCTGGCCCGGACCATCAGCGCCGGCCTGGCAACAAATGGCGTCATCCCGCTGATCACCCTGTCCAAACCCGTGGAAGACGTTATCAGCAAATCCATCCAGCACAAAGAGTCCGGTAGCTACCTGGCCATAGATCCCCATACGGCGCAGGTTATTCTTGATTCCATCGGTGAGGCCATTGCCTTGTTCAGTGGCGGCCAGCGGCCGACCCTGCTCTCGGCGCCCCAGATCCGGCCCCATGTGCGTAAACTGACCGAACGTTACTACCCATCTCTTGTGGTGCTCTCCCATAACGAAATCACCCCGAACCTGAAAGTCCGTTCCCTGGCCACCGTGACCCTCGATGCAAGTTAAGATCTTTGAATCAACCGATATGGCCTCGGGCCTGAAACTGGTCAAAGAGACTCTGGGCGCCGATGCCCTGATTCTGTCCACCCGCACCATCCGTAGCGGCAAACTGGGCATCCTGGGCAAACCCGTCCTTGAGATCACCGCTGCCGTCGATTCATCTTGGCCAGAGGCAAAACAGCAACAGCAGACCCCGGCTGCTCCCTTGCCCAGACCCAGGAAAAAAGCCTTTACCCAATGGGTCGACGACACTGCTCTGCCCAGGACACAATCGCGACCAGGACAGGCCATCACCTATGACTCCCAGTTCCGGATTCACCAGGAAACCAAAGACACAGGGTCGCTTCGGCCAGGCAAGCGAGGTGAAACCGAAAATCTGGTCTTGGCTCCCGCAACATCAGAACAGACAAGCAAAGCAAAACAAAGACCCCGGCCTGATCAGTCATCGATTTCCCAACAAATGGTCGGTTGCTCCAGAGAAACACACCCAGAGATGCACAATGAGCTGGATGAGCTGAAAGAGATGGTAAAGAAGCTGGGGCTGGAGATGTCGCGCATAAACGCCTCCGGCGCTGGCCAGCAACACGGCAATCCACCTGAACAGACACCCGCCGCCGCGCCCACAGACCAGACTCCAGACTGTGAAGATGACAACCACGCCCAACTCCTCTCTCTGCTCATGGCGCAAGGCATAAGTGAGCCCACGGCACAAACAATCAGCGCACGCGCCCAGAGCGCACTGTCATCAGCAGATAATGGCAACGTTTCTTTAACTTGCGAGGCCCTGCTTCACGGCATCATCTGCGACCTCATGCACGTTGCCCCGCCGCTCGCATCAGGGAAAAATGGCCAGCGCCGGATTGCCCTGGTCGGCCCAACAGGTGTCGGCAAGACGACCACCCTGGCCAAGATTGCCGCCCATTATCTGAGCAATTTTTCCAGCTCCATTGCCCTGATCACCATCGACACCTACCGGATCGCCGCCGTTGAACAACTCAAGGTCTATGGCGCCATCATGAATCTGCCGGTCGAGGTGGTAATCAGCCCGGAGCAACTGGAGCAGGCCTTATCACGCCATCGCGACAAAGAACTCATCCTGATTGACACGGCAGGACGGAGCCCCAGAGACACCCTGTGCATCGAAGAACTCGCCACCTTTCTGCGGCCGGATCTCAATATTGACAAGCACCTTGTTCTCTCTGCAACAACACGAAGGGCAGAGCTTTTCGAGGCCATCAAACGATTTGACCGGCTGGGGATCGACAACACCATCATCACCAAGACCGATGAATGCGCAACCCTGGGAGTGATGCTCGACATCCAGATGGACGACAGGGACAACACGATCCCTTTTTCCTGGATCACCAACGGCCAACGGGTGCCCGAAGACCTGCTGACCGCCAGCCGCGAACTCATGGCCGAATTGATAATGCCCTATCCTACCGGGAATAACCCATGAACCACAACAATCCAACAATGACAGATCAGGCAACCACACTTCGCGCCATGGGGGCCGCCGCAGCTTCTCCCGCTACGGCTTCCGAGAAAAATCGAGCCACCCGGGTCTATGCCATTACCAGCGGCAAGGGCGGGGT